>JABSPN010000173.1 GCA_013214425.1 Flavobacteriaceae bacterium
GTTTAATACCAAGTCAACTTTTTTAATTAAATTTTCATTAGTAATTAATTTTAAAATTTAAGTTCTATATTTTTTAAGTTTAGAAATGAATTCATTTCCAGTTTTATTACATTTTTCTCCTTCGAAAAAGAAATTATTTACATAGGTATTTTTTGAAAATTCACCATCAAAATTTGATTGTTGTTTTTTTATATTATTAATTAATTTCGATGATGTGTTTTCCAAATATTTTAAATATTCAGTTGTTAAACTATCGTATAATTTTACTGATTTATCATGAATTAGTTTATCATTATTGAGGCTTTCAGCGATTTGAGCTTTTTGTATTTCAATTGACTGAATAAATTCCGAATTCAATAATCCATACATGTATAGTGCCTTATTTTCGTTTTTACAAGAATACGTAATTACTAATATTAGTAAAAGGGTATATTTTTCATAAGTGTCTGTTTAACGTACTACCAACGGTATCTGCTATGAGTTGTTGTTTAAAGATACTAAATAACAAAAAGGCATAAAGTCAAGGGAAAATTCTCCTATTTTTCAGACAGATAGCTAACAACTCAAGTAATTACTTAACGCCATTGCTTAAATAGCGTGAAAACAATTATTGTTTTTACTGTCTTAAATACGCAGTAAGGCATGTAGGAGTTGTTTTCGTCTCAAATTCAATCAGTTCAATGTCTTCATTATTTGGTTTTTGATTCCATGTATTGGCTTGGTTGATACCGCTTAGCAACTCATTAAATTCTATTTTTTCTTTTAAAAGATTGCTTGAAATTTCAATTTTGACAATACCACTATATATTAAGTTTAATAATATTGGATGGTCACAATTATGTAGAATTAAATCCGTGTTTTTAGAAATTTGTAGCAGTAATTTATACAGTGATTCAGAGATACGATATTCACAATAATATGGATTGTCTTGAGCTGTTAAAAAATAGTGTTTTTCTGAATTGTTTGTCGCAAAAGAAGTTTGCGTTTTTATACGAATACTTTTTTCAATGTGAAGTCGGAAACCTGATTGCTTTTGTTCATGAAGTATTATTTTAGTGTCAAAAAAAGAGCGTGTTTCAGGATAAATAGGCGAACTAGGGTTATGAATGGTTTTATCAAAGTATCCGCCTTTAAAATCATGTTTTTTGATAAGAATGTAGCCAAAATTTACTGCGGTTAACTGTTCTGTTCGAAAATTTTCTATCCATGAAAATAATTCGGAGTTAAAGGCTTCATAGCTTTGTCCAAAAGGATGATGACAATGAGGAACAGAAAATAAAATTTCATCTCTATCTGCAGTTTTAAGTAACAATATATCTGCATTATCGTTATGCCACCATTTTTTTAATTTTTGTTCATATTTAGATACATTAACAAGATCAGTAACAATAAATAATTGTCCTTTGTTACTCAACCTCTTTGAGGCTCCTGATATAATTGTTTTTAAAATATCTTCACCGCTACTACCACCATCTCTAAATTTGGTTTCCAAATTCGGACTTGGAACAAAAGGTGGGTTGGCTAAAATTGTATCAAAGCAATTGAATTTTAGTTTTTCATACAGGTTTCCTAATTGTACATCCATGTTATGAATACCATTAAGCATGGCATTAAATCGAGCAAATCTAATAGCCCTTGGGTTTATATCAATTGCAAGAACTTGCCTTGAATAGCGAGAAGCTACTATAGCTTGAACACCTGATCCTGTACAAAGATCTAGTGTGTGATTTGAATAATATCGCGGCGCTGTTTGGATTAACCCAAGACTATCACTACCAATGTACATAACAGGATCTTCTTCCATTTGATCCTCTTTAAGGAATAGGAAGCGATGATCGGTAGCGATAAAAAACCCATCAACATGGTATAAGGCAACATAAGAAAATAGCTGTTTGTTTTTTTTGACTCCTAACATGTTGATAGCCAGTAGTATATTTAGTAACGCATCGCCAAATAGTTCTTTTGCTTGCTTCCAGGATATATTGCCTCTAAGAAGAAATAGTCGAATTAAATGGTGTAAAGGCTCCTCCTTAAGTATGTAACGTTCAAAATAAGCAAGATGAGTGGGTTTAATATGTTGTAAATCATCAATTTTAAGACAGTTACAAATTTCCTTCTGGTTATAGTTTAAACGATGAAGTATTTGGTAAAATGATACTAGTTTACTTTTAATATTAAACTCTTTATTACTAAAAGCTTCAAATACATGATTGCTTGAACTTATTTCAGTGTTTTTATTAAAATTTTCTAGTACTGGGATATTAATATCAATCTGAAGTTTATGAAGTTTCTTTTTAATTTCATGAAGCTCAAAATCTAATTCACGGAAACTTAAATGCAGATCTATACGTAATTGTTCGGGGTCACCACCATTTAACAAAAAGGAATAACATTTTAATTTTTCAAATGAAACATCAATTTCTTGATTGTTATGAATTGATTTAATTATTGATTTTCCTAGTGGGTTGAGAAATACAGCTGCTTTATTATCTATAACGGGATCAATAAGAGTACTAATTTTTTTTGATGTGAGCGATGAGTAAGATTTGTATCGTGCATATGTTGCAGAAAATTGCTGCAATTCTTTGTTAGTCCAAATTCCGTCACCATTTCCTGCATTAAAAATGGCATCATCTAATAACATTGCCATTTTGAGATGTTCATCATCTGTTTCTTTAAGCCCGATTGGTCTTACTGAATCGGGTAATAAAGTTAAATGTGCTTCATAATCTTTTGGAGTTGTTTTTTGTTTTTGAATCCAATAATTCTCGAGAGATAAAAAATCAATATCTGTATTTAAAAAAGTTTCAATTGCCTCTTCTGGTGTTTCCACTATTGGTTGTCCAGCAATATTATAACTGGTATTAAGTAATACAGCTGGGCCATTTCTATATTCTTGAAGTTTATAAGCTAGTGCATGAAAAAATGAATTGTTTTTTTGATCAACAGTTTGCACCCTACCAGTTCCATCTTCATGAGTAATAGCTGGAAGTAACTTATGATATTTTTGTTTTATATCCGATACCATTAGCATAAAAGGAGAACAAATATGAAGATCAAATATTTCAGATGTTTTTTCAATAGGCACAACAGGCGCAAATGGCCGAAAACTTTCTCTAAATTTTACACGATAATTAATTACATCCTTCATTTTATTAAATGTAGGGTCTGCTATAATTGATCGGTTTCCTAGAGCACGAGGACCAAATTCGCATCCTCCTTCAAAGCGCGCTATAATGTATCCTTTAGCCATTTTTTTTGCACAATGATTTAGGACTTCTTCATCTGATAATTTCTCAAATATAATTTTATCTTTATAAGTATTTAGTGCTGCATGAATTTGTTGGTCTTGATATTCAATACCAAGGCTTGCTGAAGCTAATGCGGCTCGTTGCTTTTGGTCATCAAAATGGTCATAAGCCCAAAGCGCATTTCCTACTGCTATTCCATTATCACCAGCTGCAGGAAATATAAAAATATCGTCCAACTCAAGTTCCTTAATTAATTTGTAATTAGCTACAGAGTTTAAGGCTACACCTCCTGCAAGACATACTTTTTTAATGCCCGTTTTATTGATAGCCGTTTTAATTAGATGAATAATAGCTTTTTCAAGTTCTTGCTGAACCTTATAAGCTAAATCTACAACATAGGGCTTCAAGTAATTTTTCTGAATTTGATCATCATCATATAACTTTTTTAGCGCTTCTGTTTCAAGTGCGATATCATAGCTGTTTATTTGTATACTATAACTATCTGGTGTTGTTTCAATCCAATTACTCCATTTTCTTTGATGAGTTCCATAAGCTGCCAGCCCCATTAGTTTTCCAGCTTCTGGAATTTGTATGCTTTCTGAAACTTTCGTAATAAATCCGGCTTTTTTGCTAATATACTCATACATTGACCCTAAGGTGCCAAGATCTGCTAAATGGCTTGGTATTTTACCACTAAACAGCGTTTTTATTTTAGTTGCTTTTCCAGTGTACAAGCTGTAGGACTCAGTCCATCCATCTTTTGAGGTTCCAGTTCCATCTACAGACAAAATAATGGCCTCGTCAAAACCACTGGGCCAATAAGCAGAATATGCATGAGATAGATGGTGACTCGGAACAGTTTTTATTTTATGATGAACTGATTTAGGGAGTGCTTTTTTGAGTATTTGTGTACTAAAGTCAATACCAGGCATATTTGCTGTTATGGTAGTCAAATCTTCCCAACTCAAGTTTTTTTTATTTAAGCAATATTGAATCGCTTCATGAGGTAATTGTATTTGACGTGTATTTCCGATTGATTGATGCATAAAACCAATACTGTGTTTTTGGCGATCTAATCGTTCTTGATCAATAGCAACAATTATTTTTCCATCAGCAACCAAAGCTGCAGATCTATCATGTCCCAAATTAATTCCTAGATGGTATTGTTTATTCGTATTCATGTCTTTTCTCTCAGTTTTTAATTTCAAATATCTCCAATAAGCTAAGTTTGAACACCCCAAAAAAGATTTGAAAATAACTAGTCTTATTAAGTATTTAAAGACTACATTATAAGCTACATCTCACAATTTAAATGTGAAGTTTGGTGTTTAATGGTTAAAAATAATTCTGTTGAATTATTGGTAAAATGGGACTTTTATTTTTTTCTATTTTCTAACTCATTCAATATAGAATGTCCATGATTTTAAAGTTACATAACTTTTCAAAAAAAAAACAGAAACTATCGTTGTAAGTGTATTTTAACCTGTTAAAAATTAAATAGAGATACGTGATTATTGCGTGTCATTGTGTACAGAAGTCAATAACGAGTTTAAAATTTACAGATTTTTAGTCCTTGATAATTACTCCACCAATCATTTCTTGCTTCGTTGGTTTTTCGAACCAGTTTTCCATAAAATCAAAGTTTTCTTTACTTACTTCAAATTCGAAAGTTTCTCCCATTTCAGCATTTCTTTTCATGACTCTATTTAATCGAATATCTTTTGGCACATCTAAGAAGTGTATTTTTAATTGGTAGCCATTCAAATCAGCAAATTTTCTAAATTTTTCACGATGTTTAAATTTTGAAAGCCCTAAATCGAGAATCGAATCATTATTTGAGTGTTCTAACTGTGTTAGCAAGTCCAAAATAATTTCTTCGGATCGATCTATTCTTTCTAAAAACCATTCGAGTCCATCATTAGGCTTTTTATCAGAAAGAAATAAAATATTGTTCCATTTATCTATTGAAAATAGTATTCCATTGGTCTTTCTTTTCAATTTATTTGAATATGTTGTTTTTCCTGCGGCTGTATTTCCAACAATTAAGTGAATCATATGTTCTTTTATGCCTATGAATATAGTAATACAATTTGATCTTACGTAAATCTAAGGTCAGTATTTATGAATCAGATATAAACCTACTAAAAATAAAGTGTTTGCCTAAATTTTCATACACTATAATCCGCTAATATATCTTCCGTAAGGATCTTGAAACTGGAGTCCGTTATCATAACGGTATTTACTAAATTTTTTGAATTGAACTAAGCCTCATATAATAAATTCTCTTTCAAAATTTATATCTTTTTGATCGATATCTGGTTGGTATTTCGAAGTTAAAAGGTTTAAGGGTTCAATTTTGTTTAGTGTTAATTCATAATCAAGATTAATGAAGGACTATCAAGAATCATTGACTTTACTAAAAAGTATTTCTGGGCTAGGGAATAAAACAATATTAATACTACTGGTTTTTACCGATAGCTTTCAACGTTTTGAAAGTGTAAAAGAATTATAGATATGCTGACTTTAACTCCTATAATAAGGCAGAGTGGGAGTAGTGTTAATGGACGCTCAAGGATGAGTAAAATGGGCAATACAAAACTAAGAAATTTACTCTTTATGTGTAGTTTCAATGCTTGCAAATACAACCGGGCCTGCAAAGCACTTTATGACCGAATTGTAGCAAAGGGAAAGCGTTAAAAATTAGCGTTAATAGCAGTGTGTAATACATTACTAATCCAAGCTTTTGCTGTGGTAAAAAATAGCTTGCCTTATGACGAATACTACAAAAGTAAATTGGTGAATAATTAAGTGAATTTTAGTTGTTTTTTACCTCAGTTCTTTATTGTACGCTTTAATTTTTATTGGGATAATCTTTCCATATGATATGCATCGCCACATCCATTCTAAAGGTCCAAGTTTGAATACTGATAACCATAGTTTACTTAAAATGATTTGCGAAATGAATGCCAATAGTACAATTAATATTGCCACAGAAGGTGTTAATAATTCATACAACCCAAGACTTCTCATTAGAATGTACCCAATAATGCTTTGTAAGATGTAGTTGGTAAAAGCCATTCTGCCTGCGTAACTGAAAATTGATAGGAATTTTTTAGCAGGTTGAAATCGATAAAGAAAGATGAGAATCCAAACATATAATAAAGCCATAGCCATATCAGCTAGAATGAATAGATTGATTAAAACAATTGAAATAATTGAGTCATGCTCAATAGTGTAGTTCGGTCTGATTCCATATAAAAAGGCAAATCGATATGAAATCAATAGTATAGTTGTTAGGAGAAAAGGAAATCTAATTTTATTAGTAAAATTATGAATATTGTTAAGAGCTTCTTTTTTTACCAAGTAAGCACCGAGTACTGCCATACTTGCTGCAAATGGCAACAGACTTGAAAAGATT
>JABSPN010000174.1 GCA_013214425.1 Flavobacteriaceae bacterium
GGTAAAAAGAAAGTAGCTGTTCCAACAACGGTTCATTGTGATCACTTAATTCAAGCGAAACTAGGAGCAGACAAAGATTTACAGGCTGCTTTAAATAATAGTAATGAAGTGTTTAATTTCCTGGAGTCTGTTTCAAATAAATACGGAATTGGATTTTGGAAGCCTGGAGCAGGAATTATCCATCAGGTAGTTTTAGAAAATTATGCTTTCCCTGGAGGAATGATGATTGGTACCGATTCACATACAGTAAACGCTGGTGGATTAGGAATGGTAGCGATTGGAGTTGGTGGAGCAGACGCAGTAGATGTAATGGCAGGTATGCCTTGGGAACTTAAGTTCCCAAAATTAATTGGAGTAAAGCTAACCGGAAAACTTTCTGGATGGACGGCACCTAAGGATGTAATTCTAAAAGTTGCTGGTATTCTTACAGTAAAAGGAGGAACGGGATGTATCGTTGAGTACTTCGGACCGGGAGCAGAGGCAATGTCATGTACAGGTAAAGGAACTATCTGTAATATGGGAGCCGAAATAGGCGCTACAACTTCTACATTCGGATATGACGAATCAATGGAACGTTACTTAAGAGCTACAGATAGAAATGATGTAGCAGATGCAGCCAATACAATTAAAGAACACTTAACAGGAGATGCAGAAGTATATGCAAATCCAGAACAATATTTTGATCAGGTAATCGAAATCAACTTAGACAAGTTAAAACCACATATAAATGGACCATTTACTCCAGATTTAGCAACTGAAGCTGGTACTGATATGACAGCTAAGGCTAAAGAAAATGATTGGCCATTACAAGTAGAGTGGGGATTGATAGGCTCTTGTACAAACTCTTCTTACGAGGATTTATCACGTGCAGCGTCAATTGCTCAACAAGCTATTGATAAAGGATTGAAAACCAAAGCTGAATTTGGAATTAACCCTGGATCGGAACAAGTTCGTTATACAGCAGATAGAGATGGTATCCTAACTGTTTTTGAGCAATTAGATGCAAAAATATTTACTAATGCCTGTGGACCATGTATTGGTCAGTGGGGACGTTATGAAGATCCAAAGAATGCACCAAAGAACTCTATTGTACATTCATTCAATAGAAACTTTGCAAAACGTGCAGATGGTAACCCAAATACACATGCTTTCGTAGCCTCTCCTGAAATGGTTGCTGCTATAGCTATTTCTGGTCGATTGGACTTTAATCCTGTAACAGATAAATTACTTAATGAGAATGGAGAAGAGGTAATATTAGATGAACCAACAGGGTGGGAATTACCTTCAAATGGATTTGCAGTAGAAGATTCGGGTTATTTAGCTCCTGAAGAAGATGGAAGCCACGTTAACGTAGTAGTAGATCCAAATTCTGAAAGATTAGAATTATTAACACCATTTACTCCTATAGGTGATGAAATAAAAGGAGCAAAACTGTTAATTAAAGCTCACGGTAAGTGTACAACAGATCATATCTCGATGGCTGGACCTTGGTTACGCTACAGAGGGCATTTAGATAATATATCAAACAACTGTTTAATAGGCGCTGTGAATGCATACAACATGAAAACTAACTTTGTTAAGAGTCAGATTGATGGTGAGTATGATGCGGTTCCAAAAATACAAAGAGCTTACAAGGCAGCAGGAATTCAAACAGTTGTAGTAGGTGATCACAACTATGGTGAAGGATCATCTAGAGAGCACGCGGCTATGGAGCCAAGACACCTAGGAGTTGTTGCTGTTATTGTAAAATCATTTGCTCGTATCCATGAAACAAACCTTAAAAAACAAGGAATGTTAGGGTTGACATTTGCCAATGAGAATGATTATGATAAAATTCAAGAAGACGATACATTCAATTTCATAGACTTAAATGAGTTCGCACCTGGTAAACCGCTTATTATCGAGATTGTTCATGCAGATGGTTTGCAAGATGTGATTAAAGTAAATCATACTTACAATCAGGGGCAGATAGAATGGTTTAAAGAAGGATCTGCCTTAAACTTAATAAAGAAGCAGAACGCATAGAGATTTAAGATAAATATTCATATTAAAAAAGGGTTGTTTAACAACCCTTTTTTTTGCCTTTTTTTAAAATATAACACAAAAACGTAATATTAATCACAATGTTTATAAACCAAATACTATTCTTACAGTAAGTAATACTATGTTAATTTATCGTAATTTTCCTATAATTCTTTTCTTATACCTTTTGCGAAATTAACTTTATTAAAAGGAGAAAAAATAGCGCTTACTTGCCTGTTATTAAATACGTAGGCTATATTTTCTCAAGAGGGGATTGGAACAATTAAACCAGATGCGAGTGCAGCATTGGAGATATCGAGTAACTCTCAAAGAGTTCTTATTCCTAGTCTAGAACTAAATTATATAAATGACACAACCACGATTACTACTCCTGATTAAAGTTTATTAGTATACAATTGGAAGTTCGTGGACACGCTACTTCAGACAAAAGACTAAAGAAAGAGACAGTATTATATGACCATAGTTTAGATGCTATTATGTAAACCAAGCCTATTATGTATAAGTATAACGGTCAAGCTAGTTTTGCCTTAGATGATACTCACCTAGGAGTGATTGCTCAGGAACTAAAGGAAGTAGCTCAATATATGATTGGATCATATACTTTTGAAGATCCAGGTGCTAAAGAAAAACAGATTATTTTACTATAGACAATAGTGCTATAGTCTATATGTTGATCAATGCTATTCAGGAATTAAAGGAAACAGTAGATAGAAAACAAAGCCAATTCAATCAATTGAAAAAGGAGAGAAGTCTCTTAGCTATGAAAGTTGAAAAACAGTAAGTGTGTGTTACAATTTAATTTTTAAATGAATCCGCTTTTAAAAGCGGATTTTTTATTGTCTTATTCTTTATAAGGTCTAACAATTAATCTGGTACCCTTGTCGAATCTTATATAAGACCAGGCCCAATTAATAAAGACGATGACTTTATTTCTGAAACCAACTAGCAGCATTAAATGAACAAACATCCAGACAAACCAGGCAAAAAAACCTTGAAACTTGAATTTCGGCAAGTCAACAACAGCTAAATTTCTCCCAACCGTAGCCATAGTGCCTTTATCATTGTATACAAAAGGTTTTCTTTTTTTGTCAAGGACCAAGCGATTAAAATTATTTGCAAGATGTATTCCTTGCTGCATGGCTACAGAACCTAACATGGCATGTCCATTAGGTGTATCATTACTATGAACCAATGCGACATCTCCCATAGCAAAGACACTTTCTTTTCCTGCTACTTCGAGAAAATCATTTACTTCAATACGGTTACCTCTAGTAATATTTTCTTCAGAAAGACCTTCTACTGGATTTCCTTTAACACCAGCAGCCCAAATGAGGGTTTCACTATAAAAATCAGTTTTACCATTTGTGGTCACCAGAGTTCCATCGTAATCGGTAACTAAAGTATTGGTCCAAATATGAACGCCAAGTTTTTTTAAGAATTCATGTGCTTTTTTTGAAGCAACTTCACTCATTGGTGCTAAAATTCGAGGAGCGGCCTCAACAAGATGTATTTTCATTCTCCTTATGTCCAAATCAGGATAGTCTTTTGGTAATACATGATTTTTTAATTCAGCTAAAGCACCAGCTAATTCAACTCCGGTAGGTCCAGCTCCTACTATGATAAAGTTCATTAGCGCCTCTTGTTCCTTTAAATTTTTAGTATATAATGCTTTTTCGAAATTCTGAATAATCTTACTTCTCAGGTCGAGTGATTCAACCAGAGATTTCATGGAAATGGAGTTGTTTTCTAGGGAATCCATTCCGAAGAAATTAGTCTTAGCTCCAGTAGCGATGACAAAATAATCATAACGAAGCGCTCCAGTTGAAGTATTGACGGTCTTTTCTGTGGCATTGATACCATAGACTTCGGTTACTCTAAAATGAAAATTCGCCGCATTTTTAAATGTTCTTCTAATTGGATAGGCAATGGAATCGGGTTCTAGGCCAGAAGTCGCAACCTGATATAATAAAGGCTGAAAAGTATGATAATTGTTTTTGTCTAGTAAAACAACTTGATAATGGTTTTTATTGAGCTTTTTGGCAAGATTAAGACCAGCAAATCCACCTCCAATGATAACGACTCTTTGTAAGTCGATTTCTGGTATATTCATGAATTGTGTTTAGTAGTATAAATTTACAAAATTTTGACTTCAAAAGTCATTATTTCCTACCCTAATTTCGCTACAAAAAAGACTGTTTTTTCTGCGGGTTATTTTCAGCAAGACCAAAACTGAATTTTAAAATAGTAGTCGGCTCAGTTTTTTCCTTAACCATAGATCGTGAAGAAAATACATAGGCCGAATGTTACTCATGATAAAATTAAATTACCAGTATTCATCTTACCTAGGAAATTAACTAGAATAGCTCCAATTAGTATAGAAAGTAAGCCTATAGTTGCCCATCTGGTTATTAAGCCAAATGCTAAAAAGAATAACTCCAATAAAATGAGCAGTTATAATATAGTGTATTATAAACATTCCATCTGGCTAGTTTTTGAAGGGTTCGAAAATTTAATTAATACATCTAGATTTTGTATGAAGATGACACCTTTAACAAATAAAAAGTCAACTAAACTGATTTTTAGGATATCTATAACATAATAAGAATGAGTATTATTCTACTTTTTAATGTTTTAATATGTCCTATGATGAATGTTTTGTATGTAAAAAACTAAAAATAAAGCAATTATGTTATTTTTTCTCGAAATACTCAAGTAAGACTAAATTGGTAAGAATCATTGTAAAGGCGTAAATGGTATCTTCAACAGGTATAGTGAGCATCCTGATTCCGAGGTTTTCTGAGTTGTTATACCATACCACTTCACTTTCAATTCCTGATCCGGTTAATATTCCATTTACAATAAAAAATGGGATGAGCATGAATAAAAAAGTAATGAAGAATTTCCTGAGTAATTCAGGTTTGAAGCGATAGACTAAAGTCGTGAGTATAAAGCCATATCCGAAGTTAACAAAAGAATACCAGCGATGGTAAAATACACCTGTAAGGACTAACAATATCAGAATGAAAAGGGTAGCAATTTTCTTAAAGAGATGCTTTGGAACAACAAGTTTTGCGTTTAATTCCAAAAGGGCGTAGTGCATGAATAGACAAGAGTAGGGAATGCATATAAAAAACATCCATTCCTCAATGGGTAGTTGCGCTATAGTGTGACCTAAATAATATTCAGGATTAAATCCCCAGAAACCATTTTTGGTAAAGATTACATCCCAACTAATGAAAAAAGCAGTCGTAATAATAATCGCTAAGAGTATGCTTTTCCACTTTTTATAAAACTTTAATCTTGGATGAAAGCTTACTATAAAGGGTACAGATATAGAAGCCAGATTTAGAATGAGGTATAAACTCTTCATTCGAATTATTTGGCGTTTTTATAATATTTATATGGAAATAGGAGCATACCGAAACATTCACCATCTTCTTTACCAATGTGCTTATGGTGCATTTTATGAGCTCTTCTTACAGCTTTCCCGTAGCGACTATTGGCTTTTTTAAAAATCTTAAAACGTTGATGTATAAAAATATCATGAACCATAAAATAAGTAAAACCATATACGAAAATGCCAATACCAACTGGTAGTCCGAAAGCGAAGATTTTAAACTTCCATAATAAAAAACAACCAATACTGACTAGCGCGTAAAAGATAAAAAAGGCATCATTACGCTCAAACCATGATTCGTGATCTTTTTTATGATGATCTTTATGTAATGACCATAAAAAGCCGTGCATGATATATTTATGAGTAAACCATGCCATAAATTCCATCCAGAAGAACGTAGCAATGAAAACTAAAATCCAAATGAGTATATCCATTACATCAAATTTAATTGATATTTCACATAACTACGCGTTAAAAGTTCAAATTTTTTGTAGTTGGGTACTCTAACTCTAGTATTTTTTATTTCAATAGCTGGTGTACTTTGTAGTTTTTTTAATAATTGACTGTAGTAGCGATAGGCTGTAAAAACTCCAAATTTTGCTTCAACAGGAAGTCTAACAATTCCTTTGTACCCTTCACTAAAATCAGATTCAATTTCATTTATAATGAGTTGTTTAGAGTTTTCATCTAATGCATTTAGATTGGTGTTTGGGAAATAGGTACGTTCCAGTTCATCAAAATCGGCCTTTAAATCTCTTAAAAAGTTTACTTTTTGAAATGCAGAACCTAGCTTCATGGCGGCATATTTCAGTTCGTTATAAGCATCTTCATCTCCTTTTACAAATACTCTTAAACACATTAAACCTACCACATCGGCAGAACCATAGATATATTCTTGGTATTCTTCTTGAGTTTTATAAACACTTTTCGACAAATCTAATCGCATACTTTTCATAAAGGCTTGAATTAAATCTAAACCAATATTATATTGATGTGCGGTATGTTGAAAAGCATTAAGTATTGGATTAAGACTGATTTTATCTTCTAGAGCTTTATATAGACTTCTTTCAAAATCATTGAAAAGGATTTCTTTATCGTAATCATGAAATGTATCCACTATTTCATCAGCAAAGCGAACAAAGCCATAAATATTATAGATGTCTTGTCTAATGCTTTTTCCCAGCATTTTAGTGGCAAGAGCAAAAGA
>JABSPN010000175.1 GCA_013214425.1 Flavobacteriaceae bacterium
TACGGTTATGGTAAAGCAATACTTTAATTACCAAAAGTGAGAAACTATTTGGTTACTAAATTTGCTAAGCACGTTTAGAACATAAAGAATTGGTGTGTATTTATGATTGTTGTTGGCGCCATGTCTCCACTGCCTTACACATTGGTTAGTATGGCTTCAGGAATTATAAATTATAGTTTCAAAAGTTATTTATTATTCAGTATCTCAAGAATACTAAGATTTTTCCTCTATTCATTAATCATTTATAATCTGATTTAAGTACATGAAAACGGTCTTTAGAATAGTTAGCTTTTTAGAAGGAACTTCATTAATATTATTACTACTAGCAGCTATTTACAAAAGAACCCAGGGTGATGAAACATTCGTTAAGTTATTAGGAATGCCCCATGGAATACTTTTCATCATGTACCTGATTTTAGCTTTTTTAATTAAGTCAGAAATGAAATGGAATAACAAAACTTTAGCAATAGTAATGGTTGCGTCGTTAATCCCTTTTGGTACTTATTATATAGATAGAAAGTACTTGAACTAGCCTTCTTCTTTTTGTTCATTTTCTCCTTTATCAAACAAATCCAGATAGGCTTCAGCTAGATAATCGATAATATCACTTGCTATAAAACTTTGATAACTTGTATCAGGCACCGCTAAATCAGCCGATTTTCCATGCAAATAACAACCAAAAACACTTCCAATTAAAGGGTCATATCCCTGTGCGATTAAGCCAGTAATGATTCCTGTAAGACAATCACCGCTTCCCGCTGTGGCTAAAGCAGGATTCCCTACTCCAATGATAAACATCCTTTGATGATATACGACAATAGTCACCGCGTCTTTCAAAATGATGACGACATCTTGTTTTTCAGAATATTCTTTAGCTTTTCGTAGCATTTCAAAATCATCTTGCCACTCTCCGATTAATTGTTTTAGTTCTTTCTTATGGGGTGTTAAAATGCTTTTCTCAGGAATAAGACTTGTTACTTCTGAATCTATTGTCATCATATTGAAAATATCGGCATCGATTATTAGAGGTGTTTTTGCTGATTTAAAAAATGTTTTGACAGCCTCAATCGTTTTGGTGTCTACTCCCATTCCACATCCAATACCTATAGCCTGATAATTCCCATCAATATGAATGTTTGTGATTATCCTTTCATCTTCATCGGTTATCACCATAGCTTCAGGGAAAGATGATTGTAAAGGAGTATAACCACACTTGGGGGTAAATGCTGATACCAAACCAGCACCCGATACCAGTGCCGCTTTACTGGCGAGATGTATCGCACCTATTTTTCCATAGGCTCCACCAACTAATAATGCATGTCCATAATCAAATTTACTTGAAAATTTCTTCCTTGGCTGATACATAGGGACAATGTTGTGCTTTGCCATTAGGTTAGCCTTGGCTTCGACCTCATACATGTATTCAGGGTCCAGGCCTATATCGAGAACTTCCCATTGTTCGGTAAACTTTGCTGTTTCTGGTAAAAAGAAAACGAGCTTTGGGCTTTGGAAACTCAATGTATAATTAGAAAAAATAATATGCTCCTTGTCGAGAGGTAATTTATTAGAATATAATCCAGATGGAATATCTACAGATAATTTAAAGGCTTTTTGCTGATTTATATATTGTATCAGTTGTTTAACATAATCTGAAGTTTCTCTGTTTAAACCAATTCCAAAAATGGCATCGACAATAATATCGTCAGGATGAATTTCTGGAAAGTCATTATTAGACTTGATCATTTCAGGCCACTGCTTGAGGTTTTTAACCTTATCATAATTAGCTAAAAAACCTTCTGTTCTTTTCTTACTGTAGTTCACTACATAATGATCTACATTATAACCATGCTCTAATAGCCTTCTCGTTAAAACAAGACCCACACCTCCATTATTCCCAATACCATTAAACACATGCACTTTTACTTGGGCTCCCTGCATTCGCGTGTGCATCCAATTGAAGATTTGGGTTCCAGCACGTTCTAAAATGTCTAAAGCAGTAATTTCTTGTTTCTGAATAGTTTGATTGTAGGCTTCATATAACTGAGCAGCAGATAAGATCTTCATGTAGTATTATTTTTATGTAAATAACGAGATTTTTTTGCTCGTTTAAAAGAAAAATGATCTACATTTGATTTGTAATTGAAAAGGCAATTGAAGTCAACTATAAAAGCTATATTACCGCATATCAACACACTACCTGTAACAGGTTGCTTCATTACTATTACTACTACTGTTGTAAAAACAACCCGTTAAGGGTTGTACTTATTCATATCACCTTTTGTCACGGTTTTTATTAAAAAACTAAAACTTTTAATTGCTTAAATATTAATAAAATGAATGAAATAAAGTTGTTTTCTCCAGCAACAGTAGCAAATTTGTCTTGCGGATTTGATGTCTTAGGACTTTGTCTAGACACTATTGGAGATGAAATAGTCATACGAAAAACAAACAAGAAAGGTATTTATATCACGATAATTGAGGGTCATTACGTCCCAACTCAAACCTCGAAGAATGTTGCAGGTGTTGCCGCTCAAGCTATTTATGAGCAACTTAATCTTGACTATGGATTTGAAATCGAATTGTACAAGAATATAAAGCCTGGAAGTGGAATTGGAAGCAGCTCTGCGAGTGCCTTGGGCGCAGTATTTGGTATTAACGAATTAACTGGGAATAAATTCTCTAAACACGATTTAATAGCTTTTGCCATGAAAGGAGAAGCTGTAGCGAGTGGAAATGAACATGCAGATAATCTGGCTCCTGGTTTGTTTGGAAGTATGACATTAATTCGTAGTTATGCTCCATTAGATATTATCGAAATACCGACACCTAAAAATTTGTTTATAAGCATTATACACCCTCAGGTTGAAATTAAAACTTCAGAATCCAGAGCTGTACTTTCTGATACGGTTTTACTAAAAAAAGCCATACAGCAATGGGGGAATTTGGGTGGATTAATTGCTGGAATGTATAAACAGGATTTTGAGCTTATTGGTCGTTCTTTAGAAGATGTAATTGTAGAACCAGCAAGAGCTAAACTGATTCCTCATTTTGAAGAAACAAAAGAAAGTGCGATGAAAGCAGGGGCACTTGGTTTTGGCATCTCAGGTTCTGGCCCTTCAATGTTTGCTTTATGTGAAGGATTAAAGAAGGCAAAGCGAGTTGAAAAAGCCTTCTCAGTTTCCTATAAAGAAACAGGTATAGCCTATCATACTTATGTGTCAAAAATTAATAAAAAGGGAATTAAAATAGTCTCAGAATGAAATTCTATAGTTTAAATAATAGGAAACATACAGTTTCATTTAAAGAGGCCGTTATTAATGGGATTGCTCCTGATAAGGGATTGTATTTTCCTGAAAAAATAACACGCTTAAGAAACTATGTTCTAAATAATTTGGATGACATGACCAATTATGAAGTTGCTTTTGAAAGTATGAAGCAATTTTCTGAAGGCGCTATTACTGATCAAGATCTTAACAAAATCATACAGGAAGTAATTGATTTTGATTTCCCTGTAATCGCATTAAATGAGAAGACCTATTGTCTAGAGTTATTTCATGGCCCTACTCTCGCCTTTAAGGATGTTGGCGCCAGATTTATGGCACGTTGTCTAAAACACTTTACCGATAAAAAAGTAACGGTTTTAGTTGCAACTTCAGGAGATACTGGAAGCGCTGTAGCAAGTGCTTTTCATAATATCAAAGATGTAAATGTTGTGATATTATATCCTAAAGGAAAAGTGAGTTCATTACAAGAAAAACAGCTAACAACATTCGATAACAATATTCAGGCCTTAGAATACGATGGTACATTCGATGAATGTCAGACAATCGTAAAAAATGCCTTTTTAGATGATGAAATTCTAAACTATCGAAATTTGACTTCAGCGAATTCAATTAATATAGCGAGATGGTTGCCACAAATGTGGTATTACTTCTTTGCTTACAAACAATTGAAAGCTACAGATCAGGAAAGAATAGCTGTTTCAGTACCAAGTGGGAATTTTGGTAATATTTGTGCCGGCTTATTAGCAAAAGAATTGGGCTTACCCGTTCATAAATTTATCGCTGCATGTAATCAGAATAATATTGTGTATAGGTATTTGACGCATAATGATAATACCGTACGAGAAACAATTCCGACTTTATCGAATGCTATGGACGTTGGTGATCCCAGTAATTTCATTAGAATACTTGAGCTTTTTAATCAGGATAAATCTGAATTAAAAAATAATTTACTATGCTGTTATTATCTAGATGTGCAAACTCGTGAAGCTATAAAAGATGTTTACAATACCTACGAATATATAGTTGATCCGCATGGAGCAATAGGATATTTAGGATTAAAAGACTGTATGGAACAATACGGCCTGGAAAAAGGTGTTTTCTTAGAAACAGCTCACCCGATTAAATTTCCTGAAGTCGTCAACCAATGTTTGAATATTGATTTAGCAACTCCGGAAAGAGTGCAGAGTGTTTTACATAAAGATAAAAACGTGATTGCTGTTTCATGCTATTCAGAAGTGAAAGAATTTTTATTGAGTAATAATATATAAAATAAAACAATAAAGACCCAATTTGTGAATGTTTAATAATCCGCTAAATATTATTTGTCTATCATAAGTTTTTAGATAATTTAGCGTGTTAAATTAAGTAAGTATGAAAAATACAGCGTTATCGCATATCCATGAATCTTTAGGTGCTAAAATGGTGCCATTTGCAGGTTATAACATGCCTGTTCAATATGAAGGTGTTAACATAGAACACGAAACGGTAAGAAATGGCGTAGGTGTTTTTGACGTATCTCATATGGGAGAATTTTGGTTAAGAGGGGCTAAAGCTCTTGATTTGATTCAAAAAGTATGTTCTAATGATGCATCGAAATTAGTTGATGGGAAAGCACAGTATTCTTGTTTACCCAACAATGAAGGAGGAATTGTTGACGATTTACTAATTTATAGAATTTCTTCGGAAGAATACATGCTAGTTGTAAATGCTTCCAATATAGAAAAAGATTGGAATTGGATTAGCAGTCATAATGATTTAGGTGTTGAAATGGAGAACAGATCTGACGATTATTCCTTATTAGCAGTACAAGGTCCAAAAGCTGCTGAAGCATTACAATCATTAACTTCGGTTGATTTGATCAACATGAAGTATTACACATTTGACTTTGGGACATTTGCCGGTGTTGAAGACGTCATCCTTTCTGCTACTGGATATACAGGAAGTGGCGGATTTGAAATCTACTTTAAAAATCAGGATGCTGAGAAAATCTGGAATGCAGTTTTGGAAGCTGGCGCATCTTTTGAAATTAAACCAATTGGATTGGCAGCCAGAGATACCTTAAGATTAGAAATGGGATTCTGCCTATATGGTAATGATATTGACGATACCACCTCTCCTATTGAGGCTGGATTGGGATGGATTACTAAATTCACTAAAGAGTTTACCAACTCTGAAAACCTGAAGAAAGAAAAAGAAAGAGGTCCAGAAAACAAATTAGTCGCCTTTGAATTGGATGATAGAGGAATTCCTAGACAAGGATATGATATTATCGATGGAAATGGAAATATAATAGGACGTGTTACTTCGGGTACGCAATCACCTTCATTAGGTAAAGGAATAGGTTTAGGGTATGTACCTGTAATCTTCAGTGATCCAGGTAGTAAAATCAATATTCAGATTAGAAAAAAATCAATTCCAGCTACGGTAGTAAAGCTACCTTTCTATAAAAGTTAATAAACATTGAATAAAGATAAAAAGAGAAGGCGTCGCTTCTCTTTTTTGTTTGCATCATTTTTTTAAATTTGTTAGACAATTAAACGAATAAAATGGGAAGAGCATTTGAATTTAGGAAAGCAAGAAAAATGAAAAGATGGTCAGCGATGTCTAAGGCCTTTACAAGAATTGGTAAAGATATCGTTATGGCAGTTAAAGAAGGTGGCCCTGATCCAGAGAACAATTCAAGATTAAGAGCGGTAATTCAGAACGCCAAGGCTGTTAACATGCCTAAAGACAATATTGCACGAGCAATTAAAAAGGCATCTGATAAGGATACAGAAAACTATAAAGAGGTGCTTTTTGAAGGCTATGCGCCTCACGGAGTTGCTATTCTTGTAGAAACAGCCACTAATAATAATAACCGTACTGTTGCGAATATCAGAAGTTATTTCAATAAATGTAATGGTAGTTTAGGAACCTCAGGTTCGGTTGAGTTTATGTTTGATCACACCTGCAATTTCAGAATTCCATCAGAGGGACAAGATGCTGAAGAGCTTGAGTTAGAATTTATCGATCATGGTGTTGAAGAAGTTTTCGTAGATGAAGATGGTATTTTGCTCTATGCTCCCTTTAGTCAGTTTGGTTCTATTCAGAAAGAATTAGAACGTTTGAAGAAGGAATTGGCTGAACGTTTAAAATCTTTAGAAGAAGAAAGGAAGAAGAAACAAAAAGATTTTGATGCTGCAATATTAGCTGCTGATAAAGCTTTTGATGCTGCAGCTTGTATTGGGTGTGGTGCTTGTGTAGCTTCTTGTAAAAATGCTTCTGCAATGCTTTTTGTTGCTGCTAAAGTATCTCAGTATGCTTTATTACCGCAAGGTAAAGTTGAGGCTAAAGAGCGTG
>JABSPN010000176.1:0-4876 GCA_013214425.1 Flavobacteriaceae bacterium
ATATGCAGAAAGAGCTCTAGAAAATGCGGCGGGGAACTTCTTTATAAATGATATACCTACCGGAGCTGTTGTTGGACAACAACCATTTGGAGGAGCAAGAGCTTCTGGAACAAATGATAAAGCAGGATCTGTATTAAATTTATTACGCTGGGTCTCGCCAAGATTAATCAAAGAAACTTTGGTTTCTCCTGAAGATTACAGATACCCTTTCTTAGGTTAAACTAGAAACTTACATCATAAAAAAGCGGTGAAAATTCACCGCTTTTTTATGTTACATAAGACCCATCAGCTTTTCATTCTTCCGTCTAGGCTATAGTTACCGGCACCAAAAATGGCAATTGCCAGAAATCCGAAGAAATACAATAGCGCAAATTCTTTTTTACCAAAGGGATCATCACCGTGTATTATGAAAGCCGCAACAAGCATGGTAATCATAGGAGGTATACATACCCACTTTGTTTTAAATCCGATAATTATCAATATAGAACACAATGCTTCAGCCAAAACAGTTAACACTAAAGAAAAGGCTGGTCCTAACCCAATCGGGTCTGCAAACTGAAAATCACCTGCGAATAGTTTTTGAGCTTTTGGCAAACCATGAGAAAGAAACATACCTGCAAATCCCAGTCGGATAATTAACAAACCTAGATCATTGATTTTTGTAGAATTCATAATCAGTAATTTAATGTTTTACAATAAAAATACCCTTTTATTCTATAATAACCCTATTTCTTGGGCTTATATTTCAACGGAAGATACACAACTTTCTTTGTGTCAAAGAATGCTTCAGCAAAAAAATCACTAAGGTTAAACTGCTCAACTTTAGGAAACAACTTCAACTCTTCTTTGAGGTCACCACCTTTTAAATATAAAATACCGTTACGCAATTTATGTCTGTTTTCCTTTTTGATTTTCTTCTTAACCCAATTCACAAAATCAGGCATATTGGTTACAGCTCTACTGACTATAAAATCAAAATCCTCTTTAACTTTTTGAGCTCTTAGTTGTTCTGCTCTAACATTAGTGAGCTCTAAAGCCTGAGCCACCTCATTGACGACTCTTATTTTTTTAGCGATTACATCAATCAAAAAAAAGTCAGTTTCAGGGAAAAGAATTGCTAGAGGTATACCCGGAAACCCACCCCCAGTCCCAACATCAAGCACCTGAGTCCTTGGCTTAAAACCCATCACTTTCGCTATCCCTAGTGAATGTAAAACATGTCTTTCATACAAGGCATCGATATCCTTTCTGGAAATCACATTAATTTTAGCATTCCACTCTTTGTACAATTCTTCGAGTCTTTTAAATTGTTCCAATTGTTTTTCAGTTAAATCAGGGAAATATTTCAATATAAGCTCCATTAGATATGCTCAAGTTTTTACCAATCGTTATTAAGTATACAAAATTAGTTAATTAATTATTTAAAATAATTCTAAGAACATATCGTTTACAACAAATAATATTAATACTTTTGACTTATATCTTTAAGGCTACCCCTAAACTAAGTTAGAATGAATAATACAATAAAGTTTTCAAGAACAGATTCTGCAAAGTTTTTTAGAACACTCAACAGTAGAGTTAATACTTATTTCAAAGAAAATAACATTAAAAAAACAGGTAACTGGAAGTTGTATGTAAAAACAGCTGTGATGTTGACTCTTTTCTTAGCTCCGTATGTTTTAATCTTAACCTTAGATCTTAACCAATGGATCAAGTTATTACTTGCTGTAGTTATTGGTATAGGAATGGCTGGTGTAGGAATGAATGTAATGCATGATGGAAATCACGAATCTTATTCTACTAAAAAGTGGATCAACAAACTCATGGGGAGCACCATCTATATTTTATCTGGAAATGTATATAATTGGAAAGTACAGCACAACGTATTACATCATACTTTCACGAATATTCACGGTCACGACGAAGATTTAGAAGCGGGAGAGATTATTCGCTTTACAAAACATGCTAAATGGAGAAAACACCATCGATTTCAACATTACTATTCTATTTTCCTATATGGATTATTGACACTGAAGTGGTCTATGACCTCAGACTTTCTTCAAATGAAACGTTATTTGGCAAAAAAATTGTCTTATGGTAAATTTCCAAACCCAACAAAAGAATGGGTTAAGCTTTTCGTAACGAAAAGCTTATATGCAACATTATGGGTTGTCATTCCAATGTTAATTTTGGATTTAGCTTGGTGGAAAATATTAATCGGTTATGTTGCCATGCATTATACTGCAGGAATCATCTTAAGTGTTATCTTCCAATTAGCACACGTAGTTGAAGAAACTGAAATGCCTTTACCAGATGAAACTGGAACAATCGATAATACAATGCCAATTCATCAATTATATACCACGACGAATTTCTCAACTAAGAGTTGGTTTTGGAACTGGTTCACAGGAGGTTTAAACCATCAGGTTGAACATCACATCTTTCCGCACATAAGTCATGTTCACTATACTAAGATTTCAAAAATTGTAAAGGAAACGACTAAAGAATTTAATTTACCTTATAAAGAATTTGAAACAACTCGTAAAGCCATCATTTCGCATTTTAAACACTTAAAAGAAATGGGAACTCGTCCGAGTTTACAAGCTTAATAAAAGTCATTCTACTAACATCCTTAATTTACTATTACGATGGCACAACTATCAGATCGTATATCTAACATGGCCACATCTCAAACTTTAGCAATGGCAGCTAAAGCTCGAGAACTAAAAGCTCAAGGTAAAGACATTATCAGCTTGAGTTTAGGTGAACCCGATTTCAACACTCCTGATTTTATTAAAGACGCAGCTATACAAGCTATTAATGACAACTATAATTCTTACACACCCGTTAATGGTTATTTAGAACTAAGAGAAGCCATTTGTCGTAAATTCAAAAGAGATAATACTATTGAGTATACTCCTGAACAAATTGTCATTTCTACTGGTGCAAAACAATCAATAGCCAATATCGCTATGGTGCTTCTTAATCCTGGAGACGAAGTATTATTACCAGCACCCTATTGGGTAAGCTATTCAGCCATTGCTGGATTGGCTGAGGCTACTTGTAAAGAATTACCAACATCTATTGAGTCTGATTTTAAAATTACTCCTGAACAATTAGAGGAAGCTATTGGTCCAAAAACCAAAATGATTTTCTTTAATTCGCCTAATAACCCAAGTGGATCAAAGTATACAAAGGAAGAATACTTAGCTTTAGCTCAAGTATTGAAAAAACACCCTAATGTTTATATTCTTTCAGATGAAATCTACGAGCATATCAATTATGAAGGTGAAAACTTCAGTATTGCAGCGATAGACGAATTATATGACCGAACAATTACTGTAAACGGAGTTGCCAAAGCCTTTGCCATGACAGGATGGAGAATTGGATATATTGGTGCTCCCGAATGGATTGCCAAAGCGTGTACAAAATTCCAAGGACAAATTACTTCAGGAGCAAATTGTATAGCGCAAAGAGCCACAATTACTGCTTTAGATGCTCCAGTAAGCAATATTCAATATATGGTTGATGAATTCAAAGAGAGAAGAGATTTAATGCTTGATTTGATGTCAAAAATCAGTGGATTCAAAACCAATACTCCAAAAGGAGCCTTTTATATTTTTCCAGATATTTCTTATTACTTCGGAAAAACCATCAAAGGAAAAACCATCAACAACGCAACAGATTTTTCTATGTTCTTATTAGAAGAAGCTAATATTGCTGCTGTTACCGGGGAAGCATTTGGAGCTCCTAACTGTATTCGTTTCTCATATGCGGCAAGTAAAGAGCAACTTAAAGAAGCTATGAGAAGAATTGCAGAGCTTCTAAATTAGAAAACTCATATTCCAATCAAAAATTAATTCAATCCCTATTTAAATTAAATAGGGATTTTCTTTTTTAACAATATATCATTTTAAGATCGTAAAATCATATTTCTAGGCATCTTTTCTTAAAATCACTTTTTAAAATACATTAATATTATTATTTTGTTAGCAGTTAAAGTTCATATCTGAACTTAATAAATGACTAATATTATTGATTAACAACTATGAAAAACAGTACTATCGTAAGGAGCATTCTCTTATTATTCTTAACAATCGTAATAACTAATAACATAAGCGCACAGAAAAACAAAGAAATCTGGGAAGAGTTATTTAAGAATAATAGAAAAAAAGCATTAGCACTCGCTAATAAATTAGACACTAAAAATGATGTTGAAAATTTCTTTTTAAAGAAAATAGTTCAAATGGAAAACGGGGTTATGAAAACTAATCCTGTTCAAATAGTTGCACTATCTGAATACAAAGATTTTGAAAACTATTTGTTTGCAAATTGGATGCAACCCTATGTGTTTAATGATTATTTAGAAAATGGTTTTGACAAACTCGTTTATGAATCAGTAGACAATCTTGACATCAATAAAATACCCAATACCACCATTAAAAATGGATTAAAGTATCTAAAGGCTATTTCTAAAAGACATCAGTTAAAATGGGATGATTTTGAAGCAATAATGGGTGAGATTAATGCTATTACGAATTGGGAATATTGTGGTACATATGAAAGCCTTAACTCAAGTGGCTTACAATTCCAATACCCTCCAGAAACTAATACTTCAGTAACATCTGTTTTTAATGCCCAAAGTAAAGGATTTAACAAATGGTATTCGCCTACCAAAAATCCTGAAGTTTACCAATTCTTTACCAATCATGCTGAATATGGTAGAGGGATTAACTACGCTCAAACTTTTATTGTGTCTAATAGAGAACAAAGAATTCAATTAAGACTAGGTAAAGGTGAGATGATTAAAGTATGGCTTAATGACGTTTTAATTATTGAAGACACTGAAAAGCATATTACTGAAATGGATGCATTT
>JABSPN010000176.1:4886-6613 GCA_013214425.1 Flavobacteriaceae bacterium
AGTAACTCTTAATAAAGGAGTCAATAGAATATTAGTTAAATCTGCTAAAGCCAACTCAACTCCTTTTTTCATAGTACGTCTGGAAGATTTAAATGGTAACTCTCTCAACAACATTTCATTTTCATTTGATAATAGAAATTATACTTCAAGTACCGTTGATAAAGTAAATCCTGTGAAGAAAAAGCATACGGTTGAATCGTACTTTGAAGAAAAAGTAAAAAACAATCAATTTGACACAAACTTAAATCGTTTCTGTTTATATAAAACGTATTCTCGAAATGGTAAAATTGAGCAATCAATAGCTGTTCTAAAAGAATTACTTGAAGAAAATCCAAATAGCTCGTTTATTAAAGGGTATTTAGCAGAAAGCTATGAAAAAATAAACGATGAAACTTCTCAAAATAAGATTCTTGACAATATCCAATTACAGGATCCTGATTACTATTTATCGTTATTATTGGATTTTCAAAACATCAGTGATTTGATGAAAGAGGATATCGAAACCTATAATAATAAGTTAAACAAAATAGCCTCTGCAATTGATTATGAATACATGAAGTCTGCCTGCGAATTATTAATTCTTTTGAGACAAGAAAACAAAAAAGAAATAAGGAAAGCTCTGGATAAATTGATGTCGCATGATACACTTCCATCAAACATTAGGGTTTTATTTTCAGATTTTTATTCTAAACTTTTTAATGACGACAAGGCTACAATAAATCTGCTGGAAGGTTACAACAAAAAAGAGTTTGATACAGAAGTAATTGATTATCTAGCTTATTATTATCAAAAACAAAACAAAATTCAGAAGACTATAGATTTATATGATGAAGCACTAGTTCATTTTAAACATAGCAACAACTTTCTTTATAAAATCATTTCAGTTTTACATGAAAATAACCAGTATGAAAAGTCTTTAAAATATATTGATCAAGGGCTTAAAAACTTTCCTAACTCATACATTTTTACAAAATTAAAAGGTGACGTATACGTACAACTAAAAAATGACAAAAAAGCAATTGAACTATACGAAAATGCTTTAACAAAAAGACCCGCTAACAGTTCTATACGAAACAAATTATACGATTTAAAAAACACCAAAAACCCTATTCTAGAATTCCATTTTGAGGATGCTTACGATTATGTAAAACAAAATAGAGGTAAAATAAAAGAGAATAATTATGGTTTAAACACCTTATTTAATCAAACAGACGTCTTTCTTTACAAAAGTGGCGGAGGAGAATATCAGGTAACACAAATATACGAGATAACATCTCAAAATGGTATTGATATTTTTAAAGAGTATAGTCTTGGTTTAGGCGGAAATTACAAACTAAACAAAACCGAAATCGTAAAACCTGGCGGAGAAGTTGTTCCAGCTGATAGAAATGGATCTGATCTTGTTTTTGATGAGCTAGAAATTGGAGATGTTATTTATATCGATTACAATACTTTTTATTCTAAAAGTGGCAGATTTTACAAAGACTATATTATGGGTAAAAACTTCCAATCTTACCACCCAAGCATGAAGACTTCCTATAGAGTGTTGACGTATGACAAAAACGTTAATTTCAAGATTACTAATGGAGATATTAACTTTAAAAAATATAAAAAAGGAGATCTCTATATACATGAGTGGATTGAGAGCAACATCGACGCCTTGCCTATTGCCGAAGACTACATGCCGAGTTTTATAGATGTCTCCACCAGACTACATATTAGTTCTC
>JABSPN010000177.1 GCA_013214425.1 Flavobacteriaceae bacterium
ATAGATTGATTGAATAAAGCATTTTCATCATAACGGCTGTCTGCGTCAAAACGAACAATAATATCAAAATCATCATCTCCCTCTTTAAAGGTAGAGGCGTCAATACCATAAATTGCCTGACGCAGAGCTCCACCAACCATTTGTGTGCTCAGTCCGAGTTGGCCAGCCTTTTTGCGATCAACATAAACTTCCATTTCAGGTTTATTCTGATTGACATTGATTTTAAGTCCTTCAACTCCAGGAATGTTACTGCTCTCAAGGTAATTTTTTATTTTTTCAGTTTCGTTGAGCAGAACGTTATAATCGTCTCCACTTATTTCCATATTAATGGCATATCCAGCAGGAGGGCCATTTTGGTCCTTATCAACGATGATACTTACACCTGGATATCCTTGTACTTTATTCCTTAAATCAGACAATACAGTATTGCTGCTTACTTCGATACCATTTGCATTTTTTCGGTATTTAAATTCTCGAAATAAAACGGTTACTTTCCCTTTGTGGGGTATTTCATTCTGCGCTCCGCCATCAGTTTGAGGATTTCCAGCACCCTCTCCGACTTGGGAAATGATTGATTCTGCCATAAAATTGTAAGGCTTGCCATCCTTTGTATAAGAATACTGGTCTAGCTCCTCTCTCACAAGTTCTTCAATTTCTCTAGTTATGGCATTTGTTTTTACGATATCTGTTCCCTCAGGGTATTCAATGTAAACGATAGCTAAGTTAGGTTCATTATTGGGGAAAAATATGACGTTTGGTTTTGATAAAACAAACACGATTAGAGATATAATGAGCAGTCCAAAAGTTCCAAAGGCAAAGGTATAGGCATTGCCCCCTCTCAAAGCGAAAGCCAAAAATTTCTTGTATTTGTTTTCAAGTGCTGGGAGTAGTTTGTTTTGAAATTTATTTGACAAAGAGCGCAATACATACTTGTGTACCCAGAGTAATGCAGCAAGGACGACAAATAAGTTACCAAAGCCTAATAATGTTTTTGAAAACGCTGTAAATCCAGATAATCCATGTGAACCTAAAATTCCAAAAATTCCAAGCAACAAAAAGATAAAGCCTGCAGCAGTAATACCAAGACCTCTTTTTAACAATTTTGTTTTTGTCCAATTTTTCCAACCAATGAAGCTCATGACAACTCCAATTATTAAAATCAGTAAACCAATTCCTGTGAGAAGAGCGGTGGACTTTATCAAGCCGCTGATAATCAATAAAGCACCAAAGCCTACCAAGGCAGATGTAATAATAATCAAGTTTTTAGTACTTATTTTTTCCTCCTCTGTTTTCATAAAAACGGAAGTTAGCATAGCATTAATAATTAGTGCTATAAATAGCGATGATCCCAGTACTGTTGCAAGTGTAAGTGGGAAATAAATCATGAATTTACCCATAATACCAGGCCACAATCCCAGTGGTAAAAATGCTGCAAGTGTAGTTGCAGTAGAGGCAATTATTGGCCAAGCAATCTCACCAACTCCTTGTTTGGCAGCTTCAAGCCTTGGAATTCCTTGATCCATTAGTCTGTAAACATTTTCCACAACCACAATCCCATTGTCAACCAACATTCCGAGACCCATCACAGTTGCAAATAAAACCATGGTATTCAATGTAATATTCATGCCCATAGCTGCGCCAAGAACTGGTAACAACAAGAATGACATCATGATGGATAAAGGAATTGCAATACCTACAAAAATAGCGTTTCTAAAGCCGAGAAAGAACATCAAAACAGATACAACTAAAAGGACTCCAAATATTATACTATTCTCAAGCTCAGATACTTGCGCCTCAGTTCTGGTGGATTGATCACTTGTGATCGTCACATTTAAGGAAGGGGGTAAATAGGTGGTTTTGGCTTCTTCAATGAGGGTTTTTATTTGATCGATTGCCTCAATCATATTTTTACCACTTTTCTTCATAATACTCAACATGACAACGGGTTCCCCATATTGTCGAGCAAAAGTTGTTCGGTCTTTTTCTCTAAATTTAATTTCAGCGACATCACCAAGTAAGACAACCCCATTGTCATTTTTAACGACAATATTTCTAAGGTCCTCTGGATTTTCAATTTCACCCAAAACACGAACATTTCTTCTTATTCCATTTTGAATAATGTTTCCTCCTGAAATGGTTAGATTTTCTTTTTGAATGGCTCCGATAATGTTGTTGAGACTCAAATCTGAGGCGGTCATTTTATATAAGTCGACAGCTACTTCAATTTCTTTTTCTTGCACACCCAATAATTGAGCCTCTTTGATTTCAGATAAACTTTCTATTTTATCCTGTAGTTTTTCAGCGTAATTTTTTAATTGTAAAGAAGTGAAATCTCCTGTTATGTTGATATTTGCTATGGGAGTGAGTTCTGATACATTTAAATCAAAAATATTGGGTTCCACTTTCGATCCGTTATCTAGTGTGGGCCAATCGGGTTGGGCTTTTACAGCATCAACTTTGTCTTTCACTTTTACTTTGGCTTCTTCAGGAGAAATATCTTCTGAGAATTCTACTTGAATAGAGGAATATCCTTGAACTGTAGTTGAGGTTATTTTGGTTACCCCTGAAATATCATTTGCTTGCTCTTCTAAGGGTTTTGTAACAAGCTTTTCAACATCTTCTGCAGCATTTCCAGGATAAAAGGAACTGATATAAATTTTAGATTCAATAATTTCAGGAAAGGATTCTCTGGGTAGGCTGAGATAAGTCATTAAACCACCAATTATGATGATCGTCATGATGACAAAAGTTGTCATTTTGTTAGTGATGGCCCAAGAAGACACTCCAAAGTACTTAATTTTTTGATCTTTCATAATTTTTGAAATTATTCTGCAGATTTAATTTTAACTGTGGCACCATCCCTTAGAGTAATTGCACCTTCTTTCACAATGATATCATCGATCTTTAATCCATCAAGTATCTCAATAGTATTGTTATAGATTAAGCCAGAGGTTACTTTAGTTTTTAACACATCGGCCTTACTGTCTTTGATATCTTTAATAAGAAATACAAATTTCTCACCAATTGCATTTTCTTGTATGATATTACTGGGAATGATAATGGCCTTGTCATTGACATAATCAACAATAGATAGCTTGGCAATTAAGTTCGGCTTAATGTCTTGTTCCTCATTTGGCACATCAATCTCAATACTAAAAGTTCTATTGTTAGGATCGATATAATTAGATACCTGTCGTATTCTTCCCTGAATATTTTTATTCAGTGAAGGAAAGTTTACCTGTACGGTCGCATTTTTCTTGATGGAGCCCAAATAGTTTTCTGGAATAGCAGCCCTGATGAACATATTTTGTAAATTGACAATCCTCATTAAACCTCCCGAACCTGGTGATACAACACTTCCTTGTTCGGCAATTACTTGATCTATGGTTCCTGAAAAAGGTGCTTTAATTTTTGTTTTTTCCAGTTGGGCTTTTATTTGATTAACGGCATTCCTTTGCGCCTCATAATTTGTTTTTGCCTGGAGGTACTGAATTTCCGATCCTATTTTTTGATTCCAAAGTCTTTCTTGTCTTTCAAAAGTTGTTTTGGCCAAGCTCAATTGCGTGTTCAGTTGCGCCAATTGACTTGATAAACCTCCATCGTCTATACGGGCAAGTAGTTGTCCTTTTCTTACAGATTGTCCCTCTTTGACAAAAACTCGTTCGAGTATACCTGAGTATTCCGGAAAAATTAACAGGTTTTCCTTAGTGTCAACATCGCCTTGAATTGCGATAGCGTGAATAAAAGGTTCCCTTGTAATTGTGTAGGTGGTGACCAAAGGTAATTTTTTGTTTGGGTCTTTTTCGGCGATAGCTTGTTCAAGCAGAGATAGTTCTTTTGAAATTTTATCATACGATTTCAATATCTCGTTTCTCTTGTTTTTTATTTCTTCCAGACTTCCGTTTTCGATTACCTCTTGACTAGACCTCGAATTATCGTTCTTGTCGCATCCAATAAGGACTAATAGGGACAGTACAATTATTATGTTTTTCATTTAATTAGGGAATTACTTTGTTTTTATTCGTTTAACAGGGTTTCCAATAGTGTTTTTTGATTGATGATATCAATCATAGCAGTTAAGAGTTCTTGCTGGTAACGAAACAATTGTTGCTGGGCTTGTCTCAAATCGAACCCACTTGCAATACCTTCAAAAAACTTAATTTCATTTTTTTTCTCAATACGCTCAGCCAAGTTTAGATTGCTTTTCGCAGTCTCATAACTGTCAATGCTAGTTTGATAATTTATTTTGGCATTAGTAACATCGAGTTGTAGTTTTTGTTCCGTTTCAGTTAAAGAAGTCTTTGCTTGATCCAGTGCTATTTTTGCCTGTTGCGCCTTTGCAGATCTTTTTCCGCTGCTAAAAATAGGGAGGTTTAAACTCACACCAATGAGTGAGGTACCAAACCACTCCTGTTCTTTATTCAAAAATCTGAATTCATCATTATTTCCCAAATACGCACCATTTACAAAAGCACTAAGAGTGGGTAGGGAGTAGCTTCTTTCCAACTTGAGCAATAATTCTTGTGAGCGTTCGTTATTTTTTGCAATTTTAAAATCAATATTACTCTCAACATTGAAAGTTTTTTCAATTAACCCCATATCCAAGTATTGCAGGGTTAAAGCTTCTAATTGATCCCTGAGATTAATTTGCGCTTCAACAGGTCTTCCCATAGTAAAATTCAATAGGCGGTAAGCGACATTTCGGGCTCTTTTAGTTTGATTCAAGCTTTTTTTCAATGACTGGAGTGTTATTTGAAGTTGTTCTACATTTTCCTCCTCGGTCAAACCGTTTTCAAATGTTTTTTGGGTTTCAAATAAATTCTGCGCGATGGTTGCTATGTTTTTATCAAGAATTTTGACACTTTCTTCCGCTAGGAGTACATTGCCATAGGCACTCACAACTGCCTTACGCACTTCAATATCAGTTTTTTCTTTTGCGTTTTCAGAAATTTCGAGGTATACTTTTGCCGATTGTAAACCAACGAGGTAAGAGCCATCAAAAATCAGTTGAGAAAGCGTTGCTGAGGCATTAATGTTTTGTTTTGTTCCAAAAGTTACCTCGGCAAATTCCCCAGGGTTTCCTCCAAAGAATTCAGCAGGAATTAATGACACCTGTTGTTTTAAAAAGTTTTGATAATCGATCTTCGCATTTATTTGCGGTAATCCAATGGTTGTAGTTTCCCATTTTCGCTTTTTAGCTGCAGCGATATCTCTATCGGCATTAATGCTTTTATAATTATGCGCCAAAGCGTATTGTATAGCTTCTTCTAAAGTAAAAGAAGTTTGTTCTTCTTGACTATAAATCGATATAGTTATTAAGAGTATTGTAATTAAAAATTTAATTTTCATTCTCAGTTAGAAAAGTGGTTAGAAATTGTAATCCTTTTTCTGTAGTAATTCCTCTAAGGTGGTATTCTAAATAATCTTCCATTAGAGTTTTCATTGTGAATTTTTCTTGCGGGAATAATTCTTTGTTTTTGATTCCAATCATTCCGTTAAAATAGATTCTTGTTATAAAGTCAATATTTAAATTTTCTCTGTATAGTTTTAACTCAACTCCTCTTTCTAAGTTTTTTGAAACACAATCTTTCATGATTTCAAATTGCTTGAACTTTAGCGTCTCATAAATCTTTGGATAATATTTTTGAAGTTGGTATTGAGGAGAGGATTTTTCGTCTTTAAGATGTTTCATGGCAAACGACTTAATCTCATAAAGCTCCTGAATTGGATTTTTTTCTTCACTACATATAATATCTATCCCATCACAAATCACATCAAATAAAAAAAACGTAGAAGCTTTGACTAGCTCAGTTTTATTTTTGAAATGTGCATAAATGGTCTTTTTAGAAATTCCCATAGCATTAGCTATGTCATCCATAGTAACACTTTTGAATCCCAGGTTTAGAAAAAGATCTGTTGCTTTTGTTAGTATTTTTTCCTTCATAGGCAATAAATAATTACACTGCAAATGTATTAAGGAAACTAAATAAACAAAAAAAGTTTCCAAAGTTTTGTAAAATTTTAACATTTCTATTTGCATTTGATTATTTTAGCTGAAAATTTTAATAACGATGTTGTCAGTTACTCAATACAAAGAAGAATTTTTATCTTACCTAAATAAAACTGTTCAGGATAGAGAGCCTATTAATTTATATCAGCCAATTACCTATATTTTATCTTTGGGAGGTAAGCGAATGAGACCTGTTCTGGCTTTAATGACGGCCGATATTTTTGGAGAAGATTATAAAGAAGCTTTAGATGTTGCCACAGCCATAGAGGTGTTTCATAATTTTTCTCTAGTACATGA
>JABSPN010000178.1 GCA_013214425.1 Flavobacteriaceae bacterium
ATTCTACTTCCAACAATTTCTACAGAAGCTACAGCATAATCAATAGCCGCTTTTAACTTGTTTAAATCAAGAGTTGGATCGATGATATCTTCTTTTAGGAAAAAGGCAATTTCTGCTTCTGCTTTTGGCTGCATTAATGCTGAAAATGAAAATTCTTTGGTAGTAATTTCCATGGTGTTGAGTAATACGCCAAAATCGGGTTGGTCAACTCCTAGTTGTTTTTGTACTGCTTCTGAAGTTAAGCCTATTTTATAACCTTTAACGGTAGCTCCATTAGCTATTTTCTGCTGAATATTGTGGGACTGAATCTCATAAGCTGAATCGATATCTTCAGATCCTATAATCTCTCTTACAGGGGAGCATGTCTTTTTAGTAAGCTCGGCCTGATGCAATTGTTGACTAGCTTTTTGAATAGCTTCTTGAATCATAATTAGTTGCTTCTTATCTGAATGCTTTCAAAAGTAGGAAAAAAGCTTTTGCTACCAAACTGAAAAAGCTAATAAAACGGACTGTTTATCGAAATCAAAACGAATTCTAATTTAACAATAACGAATTCTAAAACACTTCATTACCATGAGTATAGTGATGGTACATTTGAAATGTAATTAAAGGGGATTATTCAATTACAACAATTAAAAATTTAGGATTATGACTAACATAACGATTTATTTGGATTTACTGTTATTATTTAGTTTGAACACTACATCAACAGATTTTAATCTGGTGATGCCGAACAATGAGAAGATTCAGGAGCAATTACTTGAATCAGACTATCAGGAAGAAGCCATCTATTATTATTTGATTAATAATTTTAAAACGGTTTCTGAGATTTACGCTACCCAATTTTTTGAATGGGATACCAACACTCTGTGTACTTATACTCAAGATTTTGAAAATAGCATTCAATATTCAATTTATGAATGTGGAGAATCGGGATCTAATTTAAAGGTAACTTTTCCAAAAATGCAAAAAGAAAATCTGATGAAGTGGGTTGAAAAAATTCATGCGGTTTATGAAATGGAAGAGAATTCTAATGTGTGGAAAGAAAAAAACACACGTTATGAACCTGAGTTTTTAGAACCAGGATGTTATTATGAAATATTGGAAACAGAAAATAGCATGTCTGTTCAGATTTATTGTGGATGCTAAGTTTGAGAAGTTGAGATAGATCATTTAGATCTCGACTGCGCTCGATCTTATAGAAAATAGAGTCTAATAATAATTTATACTAACTGGTTAATAGTATATTTGTTTAAAAGGCGATTACTTTAAATGAATACTATTTCTTTAAAAAATCTAATACTTGTTTTAGCCGCAGTTCTATTAACTAACGGAATAACAGCACAAAACAATCAGATTAGAAACTATACTTTAGAAGACGGACTGCCACAGTCTCAGGTTTTTGATGTAGTTCAAGACGAGATAGGATATCTTTGGGTTGGTAGCCAAGGAGGGGGTTTATCACGTTTTGATGGTATTCAGTTTAAAGTATGGGATGAAAAGAATGGTTTACTGTCTAATTATATACAGACACTTTCTTTTATCGGCGATCGTCTTTTTATAGGAACTTCTGAAGGACTTTCAATTAAAGACAGAAACACATTTAAAAACTATAGATCTCCTCAAATCAATAAGATTTTCAGTTTTAAGGAGGGAACATTCTTATCTACTACTAAAGGAATCTATCGATTTAAGAATAACAAGTTGTCTAAAGTTAATCTTCCTAAACTCAATAATAAGAAGATTCACGACATTCTTTTTGATGGCACCTATTATTGGTTAGCCACCAATGATGGTTTATGGAGAACAAAGGCTATAGCAAAAAACAATAACGATTTATATGAGATACAGGCTGGAAACTTCATGTCTTTAGTTCAGTATAAAAAGACAGTTTTTGCCGCAAGTTTTTATCATGGAGTCTTTTTATATGAGCAGGGTAACCTTATACCTGAAGTGTTTCCCTATGCGAAAAGAATCAACACACTCACACTCTTAAATGAGAATGAAATATGGATTTCGACAGACAATAAAGGTATCATAGTAGTTGATGGGGATAATTTATCGATTATAAGAACGATAGGAAAACCTAATGGTCTTACAGTAAACAATATTAAAACTTGTGTCAAAGACAAGCAATCTAATATCTGGATTGCCTCTTCTGGTGGCGGGTTGTATCGTTACTATCAAAACAACTTTAGACATTATAATATAGAAAATGGACTTAAAGGAAATCGTGTTTACGCTGTACATGAAAATAAAAATGCGATTTGGGCTTCTAATTCAGAAAGTGGTATAATTAAGATCGATACTTCCGGAGTAAGATCCCTTCAGAATGATACTATTTTACATGGAGTTAAAATCAAAACATTGGCTTCAGATTATAAAGGGAATTTATGGGCTGGGACAGATGGAAAAGGAGTTTTTATTATCAACGAAACGATAAGAGATTCTGTTATTACTAATGAAGATGAAGTGATTGATTTTCAGTCTTTGGAAACCATTCAAATCATTGAAACTGATATTCAACGTTTTCCTACAGAAAAGGTAATGCCTAATGGTTGGATTAGGAAAATAGTTTCAGACGGAAATACGATGTGGATAGCGTCCTATTCCGAAGGAATAGCAAAAGTCTCTAATAACAAGAGAGGATTCCCTGTCCTTCAAAAAATATTTACAACTTCTGACGGAATGGGGGATGTACTCATTAACGATATGAGGTTAGACCAAGAAGGGAAATTATGGTATGCCACACGTTCTGGACACCTGGGTTATATTCATAACGATAAGGTAACACATTTAGGAAAAGCTTTGGATGTTAATGTGTCTATAGGAACCCTTCTGTTTAAAGATAATTTTATTTTCCTGGGGACTTCTGGAAAAGGGGTCTGGTGGTCTGACCTTGGAAGTTCTCTGGAATTTAAGAAACTCAACGGAAGAAAGGATATTTATTCCAAGAACATCTATCAGCTGATATTTGATAATGAAAAGAACTTATGGGTTGGAACAGAAAAAGGGGTTGATAAAGTCGTATTAGATGATAAAAATACGATTACTGAAGTCTATCACTTTGGAAGAAATGATGGCTTTCTGGGAATAGAAACTTGCCTGAATGCAACGATAAAAGATCGTTCTGGAAATTTGTGGTTTGGCGCCATATATGGACTAACTCATTATGAACCAAGTGAAAGAACTACAAAAAATCTAAAACCAGTGATCTCTTTTGAAAATGTTGAGGTTAGTTATAAACCCATTGATTCTATTCATTATAAAACATGGACTAATAACAGTAAGAAAGTTCTTAATCTTGGTTTCAGGGAAAACAATTTAGCCTTTTCTTATCGAACAATTGACATCAATCATCCTAGCGAGATTCGATACCGTTATCGTTTGAATAAAGAACAATGGAGTCCATGGTCTATAGAAAACAAGGTCACCTTAGCGAGTCTGGATTATGGGTCGTATACTTTTGAAGCACAATCTAGAAACAAAAGTTGGCAAAAGAGTCGACCTATCGCTTTCCATTTTAGCATCGATACACCATTGCATAAGCAAGTTTGGTTTCAACGCTTAGGCTATGGTGTTTTAGGATTTTTTATACTCCTTTTCGTGCTGCTTTATATCAGAAGAGTCAAGATTAAGAATAGGGAGGAACGAGAACGATTACAATTAGAAAATCATTTATTATCCTTAGAGCAGAAAGCACTTAGATTACAGATGAATCCGCATTTTATTTTTAATGTATTGAATGGAATTAAAGCTATGGGGGTGCATGATAAGGATAAGATGAATACGACGATCAATAAGTTTGCAAAACTATTGAGAGCCACCTTAAACAATTCTAGAGAGAATTATATTTCTTTAGCTCAGGAAATAGAGACATTAAAGAATTATATTGAGGTAGAGCAAATCATGAGCGAGAAACCTTTTGATTATACGATTGATTTGATTGTTGATCTTGATCCAGAAGAAATTCTCATACCACCGATGCTGATCCAACCTTTTGTTGAGAATGCAATCAAGCATGGTATTATGTCAATTCAGGAGAAAGGAACATTAACAATAGGTTTCAGAATTCAGAATGAATTTTTACATTGTGAAATAATTGATAACGGAATTGGAATTCACCAGTCCCAACAAGCTAAAAAGAATACAGATCACCAATCTATGGCTCTAACGGTAACCAAAGAACGGATTATTTCTATTTCAGGAAAAGACACCTTAATCATAGAAGACTTAGGGGATTTAGACACCAATAGTTCTGGAACTCGAGTGCAATTCAAGATTCCGTTACTTACAGATTATTAAAAAGATTATGGCAACAACAATTTTAATAGACGATATGCCAGCGGCATTGCAAATGTTAGAAAGTGATATTTCGAGACTACATCCCGAAATTAAGATTATTGGCACTGGACAAAGTGTGGTAGAAGCTGCAAAATTGTTAAGAAAGCACGAACCCGATATTTTGTTTTTAGATATCATGTTAGGTGATGGGTCTGGATTTGATGTGTTGGAGATTTTCCCGAATCTAAAATCTAAGATCATTTTTGTGACGGCAAGTGACGAGTTTGCAATTCGAGCCTTTAAGTTTGCCGCTATTGATTATGTGTTGAAACCCTATGATGAGGAAGAGCTGAGTAAAGCTATTGAAAAAGCGAAGCGTCAGATTCAACCTAATCAAGAACGTATCGACATTTTGAAAGACACCTTATCTTCTCCTACCAGAAAACCCGATAAGATTTCTTTACACACCATGGATAAAATTATTATTGTGAGTCTGGATGAAATTGTTCGATGCGAATCAGATAGCAATAACACCATATTTTATCTGGAAGATGGACAAAAAATATTTGTCACAAAAACCTTAAAGTATTTTTCCGATATGTTGAGTTCACACGATTTTATTAGAGTTCATCAAAGTCATTTAATCAACTTACATTTTATTAAAGCGTTTATTAAGTCTGATGGAGGTTATTTATTATTGAAAAACGGACAAACCGCTCCAGTTTCAGTGAGGAAGAAAACCGAAGTCATGGAAACGCTGAGTAATATCATTAAGTAGTAATGTAAACTGAATTTTTACGACCAAAGAGGATGTATTAATCAGTTATCATGAAAAACACAATCTTATTTATTTCTTTATTGGCTTTAATTCTGACAGCATGCTCAGGGGACGATGCCGCTGAAATCAATATCACAATCATCAATCCGGATGGTGATACTAATTCAAATGTTGTTACTATTTCTGGAGTTTACACCGAAGATTTAACGCTAGACCTGAATACTAACTATGTGGTAAACGGTTCTCTTATTATGGCAGAAGGGACAACATTAACGGTGCCGGCAGGAACAATAGTTAGGGCAGCGGCTATAGGATCTGATGTCTATATTGCCATTGCTCAAGGAGCAAGAATTATTGCAGATGGAACGGCAGATAATCCTATTGTTTTTACCTCTAATGCGACCAATCCTGTAGCAGGAGATTGGGGAGGAATTATACTCTTAGGTCAAGCTCCTATTAATTCTACAGATGGGACTGTAACCTCTACTTCTGAAATTGCAAGTCTACCTTATGGCGGTTCTGATATTAATGATGATTCAGGCATCTTAAGATATGTTCGAGTAGAATATTCGGGAGCCTCTGCAGATGGTCAATCTGAAAATAATGGGTTTTCTTTCTACGGAATTGGGAAAGGCACAGTTATAGAATATATAGAAGCTTATGAAGGTAGAGATGATGGCATTGAGTTTTTTGGAGGGACCGTTGATGCGAGTTATTTAGTGGTAGTTGCTGCTCAGGATGATTCTGTAGACTGGACTGAAGGTTTCTCGGGAACTTTGAATCATATCTATATACAACACGGAGGATTTCACGATAAAGGTCTAGAAGCCGACGGGTACAATACAGATACCGGAAATAATTCTGCTCCTATGTATTTTTCAAATCCAAATGTAAGTAATGTGACCATTAAAGGCTTATGGGGATCTGTGAATACAGAAGCTGTTAGATTACGTGCAGGAACACAGGGATCGTTTAGTAATTTTTATATCGAAGGCTTTGAAGAAGGTTTTGATCTTGATGGTGATAATGGTGATAATCCAACAGGTAATTGGGTCGTTAGTGGTGACCTTATGGTCAATAATGTAACGTTTGTAAATGTAGATTTTAAATTGCAAAACGATACAGGTGTTGTATTTTCTGAAGCCGACTTTATTTCAGGAGATGGAAATGGAACTCAAACAAATATTGCTGTTTGGGGGGCTAATTGGACCATAGGACTTTAAAATAATATGACGATAAAGTTGTCGGGGTGACTGGACTCGAACCAGCGACCTCACGCCCCCCAGACGTGTACGCTAACCAACTGCGCCACACCCCGAAATCGTGCTAGTATTTCTTTCAGGCCGAAAGTAGGACTCGGTATACAGCAGGCCCTGGGCTTCGTCCAGGAAGATCAATTCCCCCAGGGTGTCAGGAAATGCCCATACC
>JABSPN010000179.1 GCA_013214425.1 Flavobacteriaceae bacterium
TTCAGCCTTACACCTGTCCATTCAGCACATGAAACAGCTCCAACAGTCCATTGGTTTCCTTTGGCAGGAGGATTAAATTCACTTCTTCCGTTTCCGCCACATTCAAGAGTAAGCTGATACGTATAGTGTTTGAATTTAGTTTTTAGTTCTTTAAGCGTATATGTTTTCCTCTCTTTTACAGATTCTCCATCAATAGTTAAGGTCCATTTTGAAGCATCTATATTTTCAGGAATTAATCCATTATTCCTTATGAACATGTATTTATTAGGTGTGATTTTGTCGTCTAATAGGTGTGCTTTAGCTTCAATGTTCCATGGCTTATTGTTTAAAACAACCATTTCATTATCTTTTGAAAAAAGTTTAAAAGGATCTGGATCTTGAACTCCTAAAGGAATATATTCTTCAGGCATAGAAGCTCCAAAAACAATATCGGCACCAATAATAGCAGCAGCCGACCCCAAAGATAGTTTTTTGACAAAATCTCTTCTTTCCATAATGCTTTAGATTCTTTCAAAGGTACTATTTTTTTTGTTGTAAAAAAGGAGTTTGTGAATGTAGGTTATCCTGCTTAATGACTAGACTTTATAGGGATTTTGATTTAAGAAATACAACAATTGAACAGGTTTTAATTTGTGATAATTATGCGTTATATTTGTTGAGATATAACGAAATTATGATTGAGGTAGAAAAAGCTCTTGAAATTATTCAGGAGAACACGAATTTTATCGGAAAAAAGAAACGAGTTATGGCAAATGAAGCTCTGCGCCATGTGTTGTCTGAAGATGTATTTTCTAAGGTTGACATGCCTCCGTTCAGACAATCTGCAATGGATGGTTATGCAGTTAATGTTAAAGCGAACGACTATCGAGTGATAGGGGAAGTTAAGGCGGGTGATGAAGCAACTATTGAAATAAAAGAGGGAGAAGCCGTACGCATTTTTACAGGGGCTGCAGTTCCCGATACTGCTAATGCTGTAGTGATTCAAGAAAGAGTCACAAGGAAAGGTAATGTAATTTCTTTGGAAGATGTTCCAAAGTTAGAATCCAATATAAGACCGAAGGGAGAGCAAATTAGAAAGGGAGAAATTGCCTTAGAATCAGGTATGAAATTAAATGCTGCAGCGATTGGTTATCTGAACATGTTAGGTGTTGTTGAGGTGTCATTAGTAACTAAACCAGTTGTAAAAATTATAACAACTGGAAATGAGTTGATTAAACCAGGAACCGAATTAACTTCAGGAAAAATATATGAGAGTAATTCTGCGATGCTGCAATCGGCTTTAAATGAAATAGGGGAGTTTGATGTTGAATTACTGAAGGTTGAAGACGATTATTCTAGAACAAGAGAAATGATTGAGAAAGCTCTTAATAATAGTGATATGCTCTTGGTTTCAGGAGGTATTTCTGTTGGAGACTATGATTTTGTCGGAAAAGCATTGCGTGATTTAGGGGTAAAGGAACTGTTTTATAAGGTCAATCAAAAACCAGGCAAGCCATTGTTTTATGGGAAGAAAGACGAGGTGTCTGTTTTTGCATTGCCAGGGAACCCAGCTTCAGCCTTAACCTGTTTTTACGTATATGTTCACAAAGCACTTCAAGGTCAGTTGGGGAATAACTTTAAAGAGCTAAAAAGAGTCAAATTAAAAAGTGCTTCTCATTTTTTAAAGAGAGGAACTCGAGCTCAATTTTTAAAAGCCTCAGTAGTTGGGGATAGTGTCATGATTTTGGAAGGTCAAAGTTCGGCGATGTTAAAAACCTATGCTTTAGCAAATGCGTTGGTTTATGTGCCGTCTGATTTAGATAAAATAGAAGTCGATCAAGAAGTTGAAGTAATCCTGTTGCCCTTATGAAGTATCACGTAAAAAGTAAAATATGGATTGAACTTAATGATCAAATCCTTTTAGGAGAAGGAAGAGTTAAATTATTAAAGGAGATCGAAATCAACAATTCACTTTCCAAGGCAGCAAAAGAAATGAATATGTCTTATAAGAAGGCCTGGAGATTAATTGATGAAATTAACACTGTTGCTCCTGAAAAAGTTGTAGAAAGTAATATTGGTGGAAAAAATGGTGGGGGCAGTCAAATCACAAAATATGGAAAATCTTTGATTAAGCAATATGAGCAATTGAAAATGGAGCAAATTAAATTTGCAGATCTAAAAAGTGAAGAATTCAAACCATGATGTCTGATTTTCCATACGACATCATGTTTTTAATATTGTTGCCCATAGTAGCCTTTTTCTACGCAAGTGTTGGGCATGGTGGGGCAAGTGGCTATTTGGCATTAATGGCTATGTTTTCATCTCCGATAGCCGTCATGAAACCTACAGCACTTATTTTAAATTTATTTGTTTCTGGAGTGGCCTTTTACCATTATTACAAGAGAAGACATTTTGATAAAAAGTTATTTCTGTCTTTTGCGATTTCATCAATCCCTCTGGCTTATCTAGGAGGTAGAATATCGGTAGATCCTAAAATCTATAAAATTACTTTAGGAGTTTTACTCATTTTTGCGGTTGTAAAAATGTTAGGCCTTTTAGGTGACAATGAAACAAAAGAAGTAAAAAAGTTTAACTGGTCATTTGCATTAATTATTGGTGCAATAATTGGTTTCTTTTCTGGGCTAATTGGAATTGGAGGAGGCATAATATTAAGTCCGATAATCCTGCTCTTACACTGGGGAAAGATGAAAGTAGCTGCTGCAGTTTCGGCCTTGTTTATTTGGGTAAATTCGCTTTCAGGGTTACTAGGACAATTGTCTACTAATTTAGAGTTAGACTTTCAAGTTGTGTGGTTAATTGTTTTGGTGCTTATAGGTGGCTTTGCCGGGGCTTACTTCGGAAGCCAAAAATTAAATAACAAAAAATTAAGACTTGTATTAGCTTTAGTGCTACTGATGGCTTCAATTAAACTGATTTTTGTATAAATGAAAGTGACCGTTAAGTTTTTTGGATTACTATCTGAAGTTGCCAATTGTGATGAAGAAGTTTTTATGACAGACGGTCATACAGTTACTGAATTGCTGCAAGTCATTTACAGGAAACATCCGAAATTGCAATTGCAGCAATTTCAGATCGCTCAAGGAAATAAACTGGTAACAGATCAGATAAAGTTAACAGGAGAATTAATCGCATTATTACCACCTTTTTCAGGAGGATAAAACATAAGAATATGAAAAGTGAAAAGATTAAAAATATATTCGTTCAAGGAGCTATTACTCCAGAATTTATTGCCAATTCAATAGCAAAGCATCAAGTAAAAACCCAAATAGGAGCCCATGATATATTTCTGGGTCAAGTAAGGGCAGATAATGTTGATGGGAAAATAGTGAGTGCCATTGAATACACAGCTCATGAGGAAATGGCAAATCAAGTCCTTCATGAGATACGTGAAGCGACTTTTGAGAAGTTTAATTTGACCTGTATGCACATTTATCACAGTTTGGGTAGTGTGGCTTCAGGGGAGATTTGCCTTTTTGTGTTTGTTTCTTCACCTAGACGAAAAGAAGTATTTCAGGCGATAGAACATTTAGTGGAAGAAATTAAGGCTAAAGCACCTATATATGGCAAAGAAATTTTTGAAGATGAATCGCATCAATGGAAACTAAATAGTTAGAAAATGGTAGACATCACGCATAAAAATAATACCCTAAGAGAAGCTGTAGCACAAGCTCTAGTTAGAGTAGGTTCATCAGCAACAATTCAGGCAATCGAAAAAGGATTAGTTCCTAAAGGAGATGTTTTTTCAATGAGTAAGGCTGCTGGTTTACTAGGGGTTAAAAAAACTCCAGAGTTACTACCAGATTGTCACCCTCTTCCAATTGAGTATGCTGCAATTGATTACGAAATTGAAGGCTTGGAAATTAAGGTTTTGTGTTCAATAAAAACCATTTATAAAACAGGAGTTGAAGTAGAGGCCATGCATGGGGCGAGTATTGTTGCGTTAAACATGTATGACATGTTGAAGCCAATCGATAAAAATGTATCGATTCACGAGATTAAACTCTTGAAAAAGAAAGGCGGAAAAAGTTCTTATTCGGAAAAATTTAGAGAGCCTTTTAAAGCTGCAGTAATTGTTTGTTCAGATACTATAGCTGCTGGTCAAAAAGAAGACAAAGCAGGGAAGGTGATTATAGATAAGTTACAAAAACACAATGTAGAAGTACCTCATTATGGTGTGATTCCTGATGAGTATGATCAGATTCAATTAAAGGCTAAATCGTATAGTGAGTCAGGATTGGATATGGTGATTTTTACAGGGGGAACAGGTTTGTCTAAAAGAGATGTTACGCCAGAGGCCCTCTCGTCAATTATTGACAGAAAGATGCCAGGAGTTGAAGAAGCGATAAGAAAATACGGACAAGATAGAATGCCTTACGCGATGTTGTCTAGGAGTGTTGCAGGTACAATCGGAAAAACACTTGTCTTGGCTTTACCAGGATCTACAAATGGTGCAAAAGAGTCGATGGATGCGATTTTCCCATCCATACTTCACGTATTCAAAATTTTAAAAGGAGCTAGACACGATTAATGGTCAATACTGAGAACATATTAACAGATAGCTACGGAAGGCATCACAATTATCTCAGAATATCCCTTACTGAAAAATGTAATTTAAGATGTACGTATTGTATGCCAGCAAATGGAGTTCAGCTGACTCCCAAAGCTGAATTAATGACCAGTGATGAGGTATATGAAATAGTAAGTTTGTTTGTAAAGCACGGCGTGACTAAAATTCGCCTTACAGGTGGCGAACCCTTTTTAAGAAAAGACATTGCTGTAATCATAGAAAAGCTGAGTCAATTGCCGGTCGAGTTAGCGATTACAACCAATGGTGTGTTAATTGATAGGTATATTGATGTTCTCAAGAAATTCGGAATTACAAAGATCAATTTGAGTTTGGATACCTTAGTCCAGTCAAAATTCAAGCACATCACGTTGCGCGATCAATTTGTAAAAACCTATCAGGCTATTCAACTTTTATTAAAAGAAAGTTTTGAACTCAAGATTAATGTGGTTTTGATCAAGAACTTTAATGAAGATGAACTGATAGATTTTGTAGAGCTTACGAAATACTTGCCTGTGAAAATAAGGTTTATAGAGTTCATGCCTTTTGATGGAAATCAATGGAATGTTGAGAAATTGGTTTCTTTAGAAGAAATCATGCAGCAATTGAATGCTCACTACAACCCTAGCGAAATTGTCAAGTTAATTGATGAAAAAAACGATACGGCTAAAAACTATAAAATAGAATCTTACAAAGGTAGTTTTGCAGTGATAAGCTCGGTTTCAAATCCATTTTGCGATACCTGTAACAGAATTAGGTTAACTGCAAACGGGAGTCTTAAAAATTGTTTGTTTTCATCTACAGAAACTTCGCTGTTGCAACAGTTTCGTGATGGGAAATCTATTGAGCCTATTATAGAAAAAGTAATGAAGAGAAAACATCGTGTTAGAGGAGGAATGGATAGCTTGGCCAAACTAAAAGAACCCGCTTTGCATTCTCAAAACAGAAGTATGATTACAATTGGTGGATAAATAAGGAAACGGATTCTATATTTAGGAAAAGAAGTTTTTATATTGCAAAAAAGTTGAAATAATGAATTGGGAACAATTATTATCTCTAAAACGATATGGAGATACACATAAAAGGTTAAGAATAGAACAAGATGAGATAAGACTTGGTTTTGAAGTAGATTATGACCGAATTATTTTTTCTGAAGCCTTTAGGAGTTTACAAGATAAAACACAAGTTGTTCCTCTATCCCAAGAAGATTTTGTACACACACGTTTAACACATAGTTTAGAAGTTTCAGTAGTGGGGCGTTCTTTAGGAAGATTAGCAGGAAAAGAAATTTTAAAAAAACATCCTCACCTTAAAGAGACATTAGGATATCAGGCTCAGGATTTCGGTTCAATAGTAGCGGCTGCAGCTTTAGCCCATGATATTGGGAACCCGCCTTTCGGACATTCAGGAGAAAAATCAATCGGAGCGTATTTTGAAAAAAGGAACGGAGTTCAGTTTAAATCGCAATTATCAGAGAAAGAATACCACGATTTGACGCATTTCGAAGGAAATGCAAACGGATTTAACGTACTTACAAATGATAATCTGGGGAACCCGGGCGGATTAAGATTATCATATGCAACGCTTGGAGCGTTTATGAAATATCCCAAAGAGTCTTTACCACACAAGCCTACTAAGCATATTGCCGACAAGAAATATGGTTTTTTTCAGACTGATAGAGAAGCTTTTGAGGATATTGCTAAAGAATTAGGTTTAAAACAAACAAGATCAGGAGAGCACAATTCGTTTAGCAGACATCCTTTAACCTATTTGGTAGAAGCGGCAGATGATATCTGTTACACTATAATTGATTTTGAAGATACTGACTCACTAAAAGACTTACAAACCTTTGCACCAAAAGGCTTAACTGCGCGTTGAATAATTTTGATATGTGTAGAACTATTCGTCTTA
>JABSPN010000018.1 GCA_013214425.1 Flavobacteriaceae bacterium
AACTCCAGGGTTACTTGAAGGTTGCTCATTGTAAATATCAGACATGTATTGTACGTTGAAACGTAAAAAGTCGATTAACTCACAAGCGGCATCGATTTCTGCCTGGTGAACAGTTTTAGACTGAGCGATCATTGTAGCGGCATTGATCTTAGCTCTGTAAGGCCCCGCAATCAAATCGGCAGCTTTTAAAAATATTGCAGCTCTATTCTCCCAGGGAAGATTCGCCCAAGCGTCTCTTGCGTCAAGAGCAGTTTGTATTGCTTTTTCAATATGAGATTGCTCAGCGTTGTGATACATTCCTACCACATGCTGATGATCATGAGGAGGAGACATCGTTGCTGTCTTGTTGGTTCTTATTTCTTCTGAACCGATATATAATGGTACATCAACTTTACTGTTGAACATAGATTTATATGCTGATAATACAGCTTCTCTTTCAGGAGTTCCAGGTGCATAAGACTTAACGGGTTCGTTAACTGGAGCTGGAACTTTAAAAAATCCTTTTCCCATGATGATTTAATTTAATTTTTGTGAAATTTAAGTTTCCAAAAGTACTAAAAATAACTAACATTTTTTTGTAAGTTGCAATCTCATATTTTGATTATTTTATCTGTATGTGTACGGTAAGTTTTTTTTACAAAGGAGGGAATGATTTTATGCTAACTTCAAATAGAGATGAAGCTATTGGAAGAAAGACAAAAATACCTCATCAGGATATCTTTCAAAACTCTAGAATGTTCTACCCAAAAGATGAATTGGCTGGAGGAACCTGGATTGGTGTTAGTGAAAATGAAAGACTTGTTTGTTTGCTTAATGGGGCATTTCAAAAGCACCTGAGAAAAGATAGTTATAGAAAGAGTAGAGGGCTGATAGTGAAAGAACTATTAGCTGCTGAAGATGCTGTTTTAGAAATTGAGAATTATGACTTTAACGGAATAGAGCCTTTTACTGTTGTATTGACCGATTGGAAACATGGATTGAAGCTGTATGAATTGATTTGGAATGAAGAAAAAGCTTATTTTACTGAATTACCTTTAAAACCTAAAATGTGGAATTCGTCGACTTTGTATACAGACGAAATGAAAGCCATACGTCAAACATGGTTTGGTGACTATTTTAACAAGAAAGAATTGTCTTATGAATCAGTGCTTCATTTTCACGAACATTATGGAATGGGTGATAAGGATTTGGACTTGCAAATCGATAGAGGGCTTTTGAAAACGGTTAGTATTACTTCTTTTGATAAGAGAGGAGATGATATTATTAGTGTGTATAAAGACCTTTTAAATCACGATGAATATACAGAAAGTGTAAGATTTAACGTTGGCGTGAGTGGATAAAAATACCGGAATAATTTTATCATTAGCTTATCCAGATACAGTTGTAATGGTGGCAAAAGAATGGTATTCTCCTTTATTAAGATTTGTTGGCATAGGAAAGAAAAACTATTTAAAAGCGGGGCATGCCGCTTTAGTTTTAATTGAAAAGTCCAGAGGAGATATTGAATACCATGATTTTGGAAGGTACATTACCCCTGAACCTAATGGTAGGGTTAGAAGTGCAGCTCATGATAGAGAGTTAGCATTCTCAGTTAAGGCCAAAATAGTAGACGGAAAAATTCAAAACCTTGACGAAATTTTAATCTTCTTGGCTAACAATCCAAAACTAACTCACGGAGAGGGGAAATTGGTAGCTTCAGTATGTGATGAGGTGAATTATCAAGAAGCTCGAAATCATATAAACAAATTAATATCCAGAGGCTCTTTTCGATATGCAGCGTTTATTAGGGATGCTTGCAATTGTGCCAGATTTGTGACCACTACTTTGATTGCTTCTGTCACTAATAGTGCAATCAAAAAAAAATTGAATAAATCAACTAAGTTTACTCCAAGTACGGTAGGGAATGTTGTGATAGCTAATACGGGTGATCAAGTATATGAGGTTAACGGGATAGAGGTTAAAGAATTCACATCAACAGTCAGAAAAGAGAATTTAAGGTGTTTTTTAGATAAATTACCAGGACACCAGCCAAGTTTTATTGGAACCACCTTGCCTAAAGAAGTTGAGGGATTGGCATCTACAGCCAAATGGTTGGGAGGAATTGCTTCGGGGGCATGGTATGAATTTACTTCGGCGAAAAGCTTGGGAAATTCAGAATATCGATTCAGGAGAATCTCGCCTTATGGTAATATTGATATCGATTCGGTTTTTACAGATGAATCAGGAGAATTCAATTTGAATATTGAATTTGAAATCAAACACGATTCTAATTGTGCTTTTTGTACTGTCATTCAGCAGCAAAAAACAATTATCTTAAAATATAGTAGGGATTTTAATTAAGAGCAAAAGGCGCACTTAATTTAAATTGAGGGATAGCTACTCTGAATTTCTTGGTAGTAGTGAAATTGATCATGTTGTAATGACCTTCCATGGCTCCAATAGGAGAGGCTAATAAACAACCAGAATTGTAAGTGTGGGATTCACCAGGTTTTAGAACAGGCTTTTCTCCAATAACACCTTCTCCGTCTACAATTTCTGTCTGGTTTAATGAATCAAAAATCCTCCAGTGTCTTGATTTGAGCTGGACAGAATCATTGCTTTGATTTTCAATAGTCACACGATATCCAAAGGCGAAATGCATCTTATAATTTTTATAAAATGTACCCTCAAAATTTGTTTCTACAGAAATTTTAATTCCTCTGGTAACTTGTTGAACCATTGTTAACTATCTAATTTTACGCTAAATTAGTAATTATTTTAAAATAAAACACAGAAATTGAGAACGATATTGAATTAATTGGAGATATTAACGGATGTTCCTTTGACATAACCGATAACTTGATCGTATCTTGCTCCTAAAGGTCTGTAATAAACTAAAATATGATAATCGTTTTCTGTCTCGTAAAAGTTTCCGTCAACTAACGAATAATCAATCTCATTATTTTCGTCAACCACAATGTATTTATAGTTGGTAAAACCTTGTTTTATAAGCTGGGTGTTTTCATAATAACCAGACGATTTATTGTAGAGCATTTCTGTACTCTCATCAATTCTATATCCGTTAAATCCGCCATAAACATGCACTTTTTTTCCGGTCAAATCTTCGTAGTTTTCTAATTTGAAATGTATTTTTACATAATCAGCCTCCGTGTTATTGTCGTCTGCGTCAAGGTTGTTTACAACAAAATCACCATTAATATCTGGGTTGTAGGTATAAGGTTGATTCGTTCTGCTTGGATTAACGAATAGGTAATGATTGTATAATTCTCCTAACTCAACAAAATTCACTCCTTGATTTGAGGCTCTGATTTCTTTGTTGTCAAAATAAAAGAATTCGTTACTTGCCCAGAAACGAGCTTCGGCATCATAGCGATAAATTAGTTCTCCACCAATAGTATATTGTGGAATTAGATCGTTAATCGAATTATCTAAATCATTATTTTGAATGACTAAGGTTTTTACAGTTTGTTTAGGGTTAATCAAAACCTCATTTGGAGATTTGATTGAAAATTGTACAATCTGTGTTTCGTTGATAAAATCTAAATCTCTTGATCTTTTTATTTGAGGGGCGATAAACGTTTTGTCTTCATAGAGAATGAAGCGCTTTGAAAAAACTAAATTCTCTTCATCATCATAAATTTTTAATAAGTAATTACCAGTTTTGATGAGCCTTACGTCACGATTTGGGATTTTAAGAACATAATGCGAGTACATTTGAAGTGTGTTGAATGAGTTTTCATACTGCTGAATGTGTTGGTCATCTATTCCCTGAAGGTATTCTGACTTCATTAAGATGGACTTGGTCCAGTCAAAATTGTAATGTTCGATTTTATAGTAATAATCAGCTTCATCACCATTGATGTCGTCAAAATGAAGCTCAATTAAATTACCTAATTTAATGATAGGAATCTGGTCTTCTTCTTGCGGATTTTTTATGATGATAGTCTTGATATTGTCTGGCGGTAGCTTTTCAATATTTACTTGACTAAAACTATAGGTTATGGTGAGAAATAAAACAACTAATAATGTAATCTTGTTCATGATTTTATCACTAATTTTTTGATAAAGATAAACAAATATCATTCCTTTTTTTAGCAATAGCAGTGAATGCCGTACAAAACCTTTATTTAGAAAGAATATAAATAGGCGTTTCGCCTTAACAGAGCTTTAAGTATTATAGTTTAAATTGTAAATTTGCGTGATTTTTTAAGTCCCTAAATGTATATTCTATTCATTTTAGAAGACATAAAAAGTTAGTATTAACTCAAGAAACCTATACAATATGTCAAAAGACATTCGAATCAGAAAAGGGTTGGATATAAGGCTTTTAGGTGAGGCAGAAAAAAAAACCTCCAATGCAATTAAAAGCAAATCCTACTCAATCAAGCCTGGAGATTTTCAGGGGGTTACACCAAAAATTTTAGCTAAAGAAGGTATGCGTGTGCAAGCGGGAGAAGCTTTGTTTTTTGAAAAGACAAATGAAGCGATCATGTTTCCATCGCCTGTATCTGGAGAAGTAACTGAAATTAAAAGAGGTGAAAGAAGAAAGATTGTTGAAATTAAGGTGACGGCTGATGAGCAAATTAGTTATAAGGATTTCGGGATAATTAATCCTGATTCTATGAAGCCTGAAGATATCAAAGCACATTTATTAGCTGCTGGATGTTGGCCATTCATGAGGCAAAGACCTTATGATGTTATGGCTAGTCCTGAAGTATCGCCAAAAGCAATATTTGTTTCAGCATATGCAAGTGCTCCTCTAGCAGCAGATTATGATTATGTGTTAGAAGGAAAAGGAGAAGAATTGCAAGCTGCCATTACTGCTATTGGTAAATTAACTGAAGGTTTAGTACACGTTTCAGTTGGAAAAAATTCTAATACGCCATTTAATTCTTTATCAGGTATTACTTTGCACAAAGTGTCAGGGCCACATCCATCTGGAAATGTAAGCACCCAAATTGCTAAGATTGATCCGATTAATAAAGGAGAGATTGTTTGGACAATTTCACCACAGGATTTAGTGATTATAGGAGAGTTAATCTTAACAGGTAAGTTTAATGCTGAAAGAATTATCGCGTGTGGAGGATCTGTAGTAAAGAAACCTAAGTACTACAAAACTAGATTAGGTTCTGAAGTAGCGACTATGGTGTATGATGCAGAAGTAACAAGTGAAAATATCAGAATTATTTCTGGTGATGTGTTAACAGGTACTCAACAAACACCTGAAGGGCATTTGGGATATTTTCACAATGCAATAACAGTTATTCCAGAAGGAAACGATTATGAGTTCTTCGGATGGAATAAGCCAGTTTTTAATAAAATATCACCATCAAGAGCATTGACTTTCTCTTGGATGTTTCCAAAGAGGAAATATGATTTAAATACGAATACTAACGGTGAGCACAGAGCTTTTGTAGTTACAGGTTCTTATGAAGAAGTATTCCCTTTAGATATTTATCCAATGCAACTAATGAAAGCTTGTATGGTTAACGATTTAGATGCAATGGAGCAATTAGGTATGTACGAAGTTGCTCCTGAAGATTTTGCATTGACAGAATTTATTTGTGTGTCTAAACAACCCCATCAACAAATTATCAGAGATGGGTTAGACTTAATGTTAAAAGAAATAGGATAACACGATGGGATTAAAACAGAACTTACACAATTTAAAAGAGAAGTATAAGGGAACCAAAATGGCCCCGGCGTTTAATGCGATCCATACGTTCCTATACTTACCAAACGAGATAACACATTCTGGAGGACATGTTCGTGCAGCCGATGATTTAAAACGTACGATGAATATAGTAATCATGGCAATGGTTCCATGTTTAATTTTCGGGATGTTTAACGCAGGTTACCAACACTATGTGGCAACTGGTGAAATAGAAAGAGTAACAGAAGGATTCCTAAGTGCTGGATTCTGGACTATGGATAACCTATTGTTAGGAGCTGCAAAAATAGTTCCTTTATTATTAGTGTCTTACATTGTAGGATTAGTAATAGAATTCATCTTCGCTGTTAAAAAAGGACACGAAGTTGAAGAAGGATACTTAGTATCAGGGATGTTAATTCCTTTAATTGTTCCAATCGACACGCCATTATGGATGTTAGCCGTAGCTGTAGCTTTCGGAGTTGTAATTGGAAAAGAAGTTTTTGGAGGAACAGGAATGAATATTCTAAACCCTGCACTTACTGTAAGAGCATTCTTATTCTTTGCCTATCCAACATGGATGTCTGGAGATAAAGTTTGGGTTCATGGTGCTGTTGAAAGAGCTGGAACTCCAGATGCAATTTCAGGAGAAACTATCTTAGGTAGTTTAGCACAAAATCAGAATTTTGATTATTCGGTTTCAGATATGTTCTTCGGATTTATTCCAGGATCTATTGGAGAAACATCAACAGTACTGATCTTATTAGCAGGTCTCTTTTTGATTTTTACAAAGATTGGAAGCTGGAGAATTATGTTGTCTTCAGCAATAGGTGCCGTTGCTATGGGATTAATCTTCAATCAGGTTGTTGATACTGGAATTATTGAAGAGTCAAGTAAATTCTTTGGGTTAATGAGTACGCCTTTCTGGCATCATCTATTAATTGGAGGTTTTGCTTTTGGTACAGTATTCATGGCAACAGATCCAGTATCTGCTGCACAAACTAATAAAGGGAAATGGATCTATGGATTTTTAATCGGATTCATCTCTATTTTGATTAGAGTATTCAACCCAGCTTATCCAGAAGGAGTGATGCTTGCGATCTTATTAATGAACGTATTTGCTCCAACAATTGATCACTATGTAATTCAAGGGAATGTGAAAATGAGAATGAAACGTTTAAAAGTTAAAAACGCTTAATCATGGAAAAGAGAACAGATTCAAATTCATATACAATCATATTTGCAGTAGCAATGGTTGTTGTTGTAGGAGCTATTTTGGCATTCTTAGCAGCAGGATTAAAAGATAAGATTTCAGAAAATAAGCGTTTAGAGAAGCAACAGAATATTCTCTATGCTATGGGAGTAAACGAAAATGAAGGAACAAGTGCAAACTTTGTTTCTACTGATAAAGTAGGAGAAGAGTGGAAAAACTATATTAAGAAGCAAATCATAATTCAAAATGGAGAAACCTCTGAAGATGAAAATGCCTACTTAATTGATATCAAAAAGGAGAAAGCCTTAGCTAAAGATCCTTCTTATTCTAGAAGATTACCATTGTTTATTGGAGAAAAAGACGGAAAGAAATTCTATGTAGCGCCAATAAGAGGTAAAGGATTATGGGATGCAATTTGGGGATATGTTGCGATGGACGAAAACATGGTAGTTCAAGGAGCGTATTTTGATCATAAAGGAGAAACACCAGGATTAGGAGCCAACATTAAAGAGCGTTTCTTTATGGATGACTTTATTGGTGAACACTTAATGGCAGGTGGTTCTTTTAAAGGAATCACTGTTAAAAAAGGAAATGGTGACCCAAAGAACGATGAAAAAACAGATAATGAGGTAGATGCTATTGCTGGAGCCACTATTACAGGTGATGGTGTGACAGCAATGATTAAGACTGACTTAGTATTGTATGTGCCTTTTTTTCAAAATTTAAAATAGACAAACATGGGACTTTTATCAAAAAAAGACAGCAAATTAATATTAGATCCATTAGCAGATAATAACCCAATTACGATTCAGGTATTAGGAATTTGTTCTGCTCTTGCGATTACGGCCGAGTTAAAGGCTTCTATCGTAATGTCAATCTCTGTATTGTTTGTTTTAGGATTAGGAAATGTAGTAATTTCTTTAATTAGAAATATCATTCCAGCAAAAATTAGAATTATTGTTCAGCTTACAGTTGTAGCTGCATTAGTAATTATTGTTGATCTGGTACTAAAAGCATTTGCTTACGAGTTAAGTAAAACACTTTCGGTATTCGTAGGGTTAATTATCACCAACTGTATTATTATGGGGCGTTTTGAAGCATTTGCTTTAGGTAACGGGCCATGGAGATCTTTCCTTGATGGAATTGGAAATGCTCTAGGATATGCGGTAATATTAATTATAGTAGGATTCTTTAGAGAGCTTTTAGGTTCAGGTACATTACTTGGATATAAAGTGTTAGGTGACCCAATAGAAAAAACAATGCTTTATTCTATTGGATATGAAAACAACGGATTTATGTTATTATCACCAATGGCATTAATTGTTGTAGGAATTATCATTTGGGTACAACGTTCTAGAAACAAAGCATTAGTAGAAGATCATTAAAATTAGATTTCAGGCTAGTTAACAAACTACTGAAAACTGAAAAACAAAATATATGGAACATTTAGAATTATTTTTTAAATCAATCTTTGTAGATAACATGGTATTTGCCACTTTCTTAGGAATGTGTTCTTACCTGGCAGTATCTAAAAAAGTTTCAACTGCAGTTGGATTAGGAGCTGCTGTAATCTTCGTATTGGCGATTACGGTTCCTTTAAACTGGTTACTAGATCAATATATATTACAAGAAGGAGCTTTATCATGGTTAGGACCTGAATATGCCAACTATGATTTAAGTTTCCTTTCTTTCATTATGTTTATCGCTACAATTGCTACCATGGTACAATTAGTAGAAATTGTTGTAGAGAAATTCTCTCCTTCATTATATAATTCATTAGGTATTTTCTTGCCACTTATTGCTGTAAACTGCGCCATCTTAGGAGGGTCATTATTTATGCAATCAAGAGAGATTCCTACTTTAGGTTTAGCGCTTAATTACGGATTCTCTTCAGGAATTGGATGGTTCTTAGCGATACTTGCTATTGCAGCTATTCGTGAAAAGATCCGTTACTCAAATGTGCCACCAGCATTAAGAGGATTAGGAATTACTTTTATCATTACTGGTTTAATGGCAATCGGATTTATGAGCTTTGGAGGAATGTTAACTGGAGGTGAAGAAAAGAAAGAAGAAGATAAAACATCTGCTACTATTGAAATGGTAAAACAGAATGAGGATAAGGTAGCCGATAATACTAACGTAAAATAAATTAAGTAACATGATATTAGCATCTACAATCGGAACTATAACGGCTACAGTAATAGCTTTCTTAGTAGTAACATTATTACTAGTTGCATTATTGTTATTCGTAAAACAAAAATTATCTCCATCTGGTCCTGTTAAGATCACGATTAACGGAGAGAAAGAAATAGAAGTGGCTTCAGGAAGTACTTTATTATCGACTTTAGGTAATGAAAAGATTTTCTTACCTTCTGCTTGTGGTGGAGGTGGAACCTGTATCCAATGTGAATGTCATGTTCACGATGGAGGAGGAGAAGCCTTGCCGACAGAGATTCCTCACTTTTCTAGAAAAGAATTACAGCACGGAGCTCGTTTAGCTTGTCAGGTTAAGGTAAAGCAAAACATGAACATATCTATTCCTGAAGAAGTATTCGGAATTAAGAAGTGGGAAGCTGTTGTTGTTAGAAATTATAACGTAGCATCATTCATTAAGGAGTTTGTTGTTGAAATCCCTGAAGATATGGGGTATAAAGCAGGTGGCTACATTCAGATTGAAATACCAAAATGTGAGATTAAATATTCTGATATCGATATTACAGCTCATCCTGAAGAGCATGATTCTCCAGAAAAATTCAAAACAGAATGGGATAAGTTTGGATTATGGCCTTTAGTGATGAAAAATGATGAAACTGTAGAGCGTGCTTACTCGATGGCCTCTTACCCTGCAGAAGGGAGAGAGATCATGTTAAACGTTCGTATTGCTACTCCACCATGGGATAGAGCGAAGAATGCATGGATGGATGTTAACCCGGGTATTGCATCATCTTATATTTTTGCTCAGAAACCAGGAGATAAAGTAATTATTTCTGGACCTTATGGAGAATTTTTTATTAATGAGTCAGAATCTGAAATGTTATATGTAGGAGGAGGAGCTGGTATGGCACCAATGCGTTCTCATTTATATCACTTATTCAAGACCCTAAAAACTGGACGTAAAGTAACGTATTGGTACGGAGGTCGTTCTAAGAGAGAATTATTCTATTTAGATCATTTCTATGATCTAGAGAAAAACTTCCCGAACTTCAAGTTCTATTTAGCCTTATCTGAGCCATTAGAAGAAGATAATTGGAAAGTGAAAAAAGATATTAATGATACTGAAGGAGATGGATTCGTTGGATTTATCCACAATTGTGTAATTGACAATTACCTGAACCATCATGAGTCTCCAGAAGATATAGAATTATACTTCTGTGGACCACCATTGATGAACCAGGCAGTTCAAAAAATGGGAGAAGATTTTGGTATTCCAGATGAACATATTAGATTCGATGATTTCGGAGGGTAGTCAAGAACTAAATGATATGAAAGAACCGATACAGCAATGTGTCGGTTTTTTTATTGAATTAATTAAAGAAAAGGAGAATGATCAAATATTTTTGAATAGCGATTCTAAAAAAACCGTGTCTAACGCAGACAGGAGTTCAGAATGACGTAGTTTACTAATACCTATCATGAATATCAAATGTAAATCCGAAAAATATACAAGGTTTGTTATACTTAGCTTTTGAAGTATGGGATACTTTTTTGTTTTAATATTGATCAATAAGAAATCTTGTTTAGATTCTTCGCAATGCTTAGAATGACGAGGTACAACTTACACAAACATTCAACCTTTAAAACTTTCAACATACCAACATACTAACATCCCGCCAGAATTCGTTATCTTTAAAAAACAAGCAAATCATCATGAAAAAAACAATCATCCTATCTGCAACGCTATTGGGTATTGCCATAGTATTTTTAACCAGAACAAGGCCAGGAAAACAATTAAAAACTGCTGCCATAGCCGTAGTAAACAAACCCGATTATATTAATAAAGAAGGGAAAACGGTAAAAGACAGGGTCACGCTTCCCGAGGGCTATAGTCGAGTTACGTATCCTGAAGGTTCTTTTCAGGAATATGTCAGAAATTATAAACTAAAAGATTTTGGCGCTAAAGTCATTAATTATGATGGCTCAGAATATGGCTATCAAAGTGGACATATAGGTGTTTTGGAAATTCCTGTTCCTGAAAATGGCTTACAGCAGTGTGCAGACGCTTTGATAAGAATTAGAGCAGAATATTTATGGGATAAAGGCCGAAAAGACGAGATTGGTTTTAATTTCACCAGCGGACATTATTGTTCCTGGAAACAATATGCTGAAGGATATAGGCCCAAGATAAAAGGAAGTACAGTTACTTTTCATAAAACAGCTTCTCCAAATAATACTAAGGCAAATTTTTACAAATACTTGAATTTGATTTATATGTATTCAGGTACAATTTCTCTATATCATGAATTGTCAAAGATTACTACAATTGAAGAATTACAAATAGGAGATATGTTGATTTATGCTGGAAGTCCTGGACATGTAATTATGATCGCCGATGCGATTCAAAATGACAATGGAGAGAAACGTTTTATAATGATTCAGGGGAATACACCAGCCCAAAGCGTTCACATGCTTAAAAGTGTAATGGATACTGATTTAAGTCCATGGTATGAATTTGAGATCGGAGCCTATACAGAGATTCCAACCTATTATTTCGATAAAGCTGAATTTGTAAGGTTTAAGGAATAATATTTTTTTCAGGTACCCTAAACTTTTTTGAAATAATTCCTTTGTGATTGTAATCAAAACTGATGGTGTATTCACCAGGTTTTAAATCATTGGCAATAATAATTTTATTGGCCTTGTGATGCTTTTTAAAGGAATGATAAACTGTATCGCCATTCGCATCAATAATTCGGATACTATCAGCATCAAAAATAGAATGCTTGTTGTTTGTAATAACAATCTTACTTTTCGATACTTCTACTACGAGTTCATCTGAAATTAAAGAATGGGAGACTAGTTCTAAGTTGTTACTGTGGCTCTTTTGAATTCCCGCCAATACAAAAAATAGGAATAGCAGTTTTGTGATTAGATTTACTATCATTGGTTTATCTTATAAATAGTTGGGGAATTTTTGTCAAAAATATAACTTAAAAGTTATATATATAACTTTTAATGTTAAAATTAATTTAAAATAATGCATTGAGATGTTAATTTTTTAAGGTCATTATTTTGTTTGTTGATTTACAGGTAGATAGCTTCGAGACTATAAATTTGATATTCAATTAATAATAGTATTTTCGTATTAAATTCAAATCAAGAATGAGTAAAGCATTAACGAAACAAGAATTACATAACTTGGCTATGAATATAGTTGGAGAAGACTTGCAGGAAAGAGGATTTGAGTTCATTGCTATCAACAGTAAATTGGGTAAACATCCTCAATTTGTATGTATTGATAAAAACAACCAAAGATATTTTGTATTGGTGAGAGCTGTGCCGTATCCTGATAATCCGAATAACTACGATATTGTTTGGATGGAGACATTTAAAAATCATGCTTTAGAGAACGAAGCTAAAGTTTTTTATGCAGGAGTAGGCTTGAGAAATGCTAGAGATCCTAAAGAACCTTTAATGCTCAATGAAAATTATTTGTTAGAGTATAATGGTATTCAGGTGATAGAAATGCACTTAAACTAAAGACTATTTACAGTCTTTCGTATCGCCACTAAATTACCCAATAATTTTTCTAAATGATCTAAGTGAAGCATATTCGCTCCATCACTTTTCGCGTTAGCAGGATCGAAATGTGTTTCAATAAATAAACCATCCACTCCATTGACAACACCAGCTCTTGCAATGGTTTCGATCATATCAGGTCTTCCTCCTGTAACACCACTAGATTGATTAGGTTGTTGCAAAGAATGAGTTACATCTAATATCGTACTGGCGAATTGTTTCATGGTTGGAATTCCTCTAAAATCAACAATCATATCCTGATAACCAAACATAGTTCCTCGATCAGTTACAGCAACTTGATTGTTTCCGGAGTCAACTACTTTTTTGACAGCGTGTTGCATACTTTCAGGACTCATAAATTGCCCTTTTTTCAGGTTTACGACCTTTCCAGTTTTAGCAGCAGCGACTACTAATTCAGTTTGGCGAACTAGAAAGGCAGGTATTTGAAGCACGTCGACATATTCAGCAGCAAAAGCAGCATCAGAAGATTCATGAATATCAGTTACCGATGGAACATCAAAAGTTTCAGATACCTTTCTTAGAATTTTCAAGGCTTTTTCATCTCCAATTCCAGTAAAACTATCAATTCTACTTCGGTTAGCTTTCCTGAAAGATCCTTTAAATACATAAGGAATGGCTAACTTATCGGTAATAGAAAGTACTTTTTCAGCAATTCGTAAAGCCATGTCTTCACCTTCAATGGAGCAAGGTCCAGCTAACAAATAAAAATTGTCTGACTTTGTATGTTTTAACTTCGGAATAAGATCTAAGTTCATGTTCTAAAAGAATTTTGACAAAGATAACTCATAAAATTTCAATGGCAACCAGAATCAAAATCAAAATGAAAATGGAACTTAAAATGGAAAAACATCATTTTTTATCCAAGGAATTTATATAATATGTCAGACCATAGACTAATTACTAATCACTAAACACTAAATACTCTAAAATAAACCCTACCTTTGCAGGCTTAAAACAGAACCTGTTATGAGCACTATTAAGAATATTGCGATTATTGCCCATGTAGACCACGGTAAAACTACTTTGGTAGATAAGATCATGTATCACTGTCAGTTATTCAGAGAAAACGAAAATACTGGTGATTTGATATTGGATAATAATGATTTGGAAAGAGAACGTGGAATTACCATTACATCTAAGAATGTTTCGGTAACCTATAAGGGAACAAAAATCAATATTATTGATACTCCAGGCCACGCCGATTTTGGAGGAGAAGTAGAGCGTGTTTTGAATATGGCAGATGGTGTCTTATTACTTGTAGATGCTTTTGAAGGGCCAATGCCACAAACTCGTTTTGTTTTACAAAAAGCGATTGATTTAGGGTTAAAGCCATGTGTAGTAGTCAATAAAGTAGATAAGGAAAATTGTACGCCAGAAGAGGTTCATGAAAAGGTGTTCGATTTAATGTTCGAATTAGGTGCAGAAGAATGGCAGATGGATTTTCCAGCTGTTTATGGTTCTGCTAAGCAGAATTGGATGAGCGAAGATTGGCAACAACCAACCGATAATATAGAGCCATTATTAAACATGGTTTTAGAACATGTTCCTGAGTTTAAACCTGAAGAAGGAAATACACAAATGCTAATTACTTCATTAGACTATTCTTCATTTACTGGAAGAATTGCCATTGGTAGGTTACAAAGAGGAACATTAAAAGAAGGAATGCAGGTTTCTTTATGCAAGAGAGACGGAAGCATTGTAAAATCTAAGATTAAAGAATTACATGTTTTTGAAGGTTTAGGAAGAAAAAAAGTTGCTGAAGTTAAAACAGGAGATATTTGCGCCTTAGTAGGATTAGAAGGTTTTGATATTGGAGATACCATTGCTGATATTGAAACTCCTGAGGCATTAAAAACGATTGCGATTGATGAGCCAACAATGAGTATGTTGTTCACCATTAACGATTCTCCTTTCTTCGGAAAAGACGGAAAATATGTAACCTCAAGACATATCAAGGATCGTTTAGAAAAAGAATTAGAAAAGAATTTGGCTTTACGAGTGGAAGATACTGGTAGCGCCGATAAATTTTTAGTATTCGGAAGAGGAGTATTACACTTATCTGTTTTAATTGAGACAATGCGTCGTGAAGGCTATGAATTACAGATTGGTCAGCCTCAAGTTATCATAAAAGAAATTGATGGCGTGAAGTGCGAACCTTTTGAAGAGATGACGATCGATTTGCCAGAGCATGTTTCAGGAAAAGCGGTAGAAATGGTAACACTACGAAAAGGAGAAATGGTTTCTATGGAAGCTAAAGGAGATAGAATGATTTGTGAGTTTATTGTTCCTTCCAGAGGAATTATTGGTTTGAGAAATCAATTGTTGACCGCAACTGCTGGAGAAGCTATTATGGCACACCGTTTTAAAGAATACCAACCAGTAAAAGGAGGAATTCCTGAACGATTAAACGGTTCTTTAGTTTCTATGGAAAAAGGTACTGCAATTCCTTATTCTATTGATAAGCTCCAAGAACGTGGTAAATTTTTCATTGATCCAGGAGAAGAAATCTATGAAGGGCAAGTAATTGGGGAGAATTCTAGAGGAAACGATTTAGTTGTAAATGTAACAAAGACGAAAAAGCTAAGTAATGTTCGTTCTGCTGGTGCAGATGATAAAACTAAAATTGCGCCAGCGATTAAGTTTTCATTAGAAGAAGCTTTAGAATATATTCAAAAGGATGAATATGTAGAGGTGACTCCTAATCATCTTCGTTTGCGTAAAGTGCTTTTAAAAGAGCACGAGCGTAAGAGAAATCCGAATTTATAATCTGAATTTGGTTTTTCTGTTAAATTACTTTTTGGGAAGGCTAAGCTTAAGATTCATTTTCATTAATAAGTGGTTTTAAAATATGGAAACACAATTTGTTGAATGGATTGGTTATGCCGCCATGGCGACCTTACTCATTTCTTTTATGATGAAAGAGGTGGCCAAATTACGAATCATCAACGCTGTAGGTTGTGCTTTGTTTGTGTGGTATGGTTTTGCTTTAGATCCTATAGCCAAGCCAATCATAGTAACCAATTTAGCTATACTTGGGATCAATCTTTATTATTTATTAAAGATTAAATTCTCAAGCAAGACAGCTTAAAAAGTAGAAAAGCTCTCTTACTGAGTAAAAAATAGTATTTTTAGGCTTTCATAGTTTTGTGAATACAATAGAAGTCAAAAAATATACTCAGGAAGATCAAACTCTTTGGAATAATTTTATTTCTGAAGCAAAGAACGCCACGTTTTTGTTCGACAGGAACTTTATGGAGTATCACAGCGATCGATTTGAAGACTATTCTTTGATGGTATTTCAAAATGAAAAACTCATCGCTTTATTACCAGCCAATATTAAAGATGGGGTTGTAAGTTCTCATTTGGGTCTTTCTTACGGAGGTTTATTGTTAAAAGCTGAAGCAAAGTTTAAATTGGTCGCTAAAGCTTTTCAGGCGATCTTAAAACACCTTCACGATCAAGAACTTCATGTGCTAAATGTGAAAATGTTACCTAAGATTTATGTAAGTTTCCCAAGTGACGAATTAGATTACATGAGTTTTATATTGAAAGCAGATTTGTATAGAACAGATTTATCTGTCAGTATTAATTTATGTTTGAAGAATAAATTTTCAAGGGATCGTAAAGCAGGTATTAAAAGAGGTAAAGCCAATAAATTAGAAGTGAAGTTAGAAGACAATTTTGAAGCCTTTTGGAATGAATTGTTAATTGCAAAGCTCAATAAAAAACATGGAGCGAAACCAGTACACTCTCTTGATGAGATCAAACTCTTAAAAGAACGATTTCCAGAAAAAATCAAGCAGTTTAATGTGTATCAAGACGATAAAATTGTGGCTGGAACCACGATTTTTGAAACAAAAATGGTAGCCCATTCCCAATATATAGCATCCAATAAAGACAAGAATATTTCAGGAGCCTTAGATTTTTTACATGAGCATGTGATTGCTTATTACCAAAAAAAATCAAAATTGTATTTTGATTTTGGTATTTCTAATGAAAATGGCGGGATGAATATTAATGAAGGGTTGCTTTATTGGAAAGAAGGTTTTGGAGCAAGAGCAGTGATGCATCAATTTTATACCTTTCAGACGAAAAACTATAACCTATTAAATAGTGTTTTTATATGATTCCTTTTTTGGACGTACATAAAATTAACGCCCGATTTGAAAAAGCTTTTCAGGAGAAATTAAGTAACTTAATTGCTAATGGAAGATTTATATTAGGTGATGAAGTGCGAAATTTTGAAAATGAATTTGCCCAATATTGTGGCGTCCAACATTGTATTGGAACAGGAAACGGTTTAGACGCATTAACGCTTATCCTGAAAGCATATATAAAAATAGGAAAACTAAAAGAAGGTGATGAAGTAATAGTACCTGCTAATACATTCATCGCAACAATATTCTCGGTATTGGAAGCAGGTTTAAAACCAGTTTTTGTTGATGCCAATCCGTATACGTTTAATATTTCAATAGACGATCTTAAAAAGAAAATCAGTACTACAACAAAAGCTGTTATTCCAGTTCACTTATATGGACAATTAGCTGCGATGGATTCTATAAATGAGTTAGCGAAAAGAGATGGTTTATTGGTTATAGAAGATGCTGCCCAAGCGCATGGAGTGGAAAATAGTCACAAAGAAAAAGCAGGAAGTTTATCAGATGCGGCTTCCTTTAGTTTCTACCCGGCAAAAAATTTAGGAGCTCTTGGCGATGGTGGTGCCATCACAACAAACGATGATCAGTTAACCTATGTGATAAGACAATTAAGAAGTTATGGTAGTGATGAGAAATATGTGCATAAAACCAGAGGAGTGAACTCCAGGTTAGATGAGGTACAGGCTGCTTTTCTTTCTATTAAATTAAAAGAATTAGATACTGATAATGCTAGACGAAGAGAACTGGCTGCAGTATATCTTTCTGGAATTAAAAATAGCAAAGTAGAATTGCCGATTTACAAGAACACCTTAGACCATAACTTTCACCAGTTCGTAATTAAGTCAGATCAAAGAGATGCATTAAAAAGTTATTTAGATAGGCAGGGGATAGGAACTATGATACATTATCCTATTCCACCTCATAAGCAAAACGCATTACATGCTCATAGAAATGAGTTATTACCCATTACAGAAAGTTTATGTGGAAAAGTATTAAGCCTACCCATAAGCCCAGTACAAACCGTTGAAGAAACCTATAGGATAATAGAAATTATTAAGGCTTTTTAATTGAAGATTCTCGGATTCATAAAGAATAATTTGTTGCTGAAGATTACTTCTGTGAACTCATTGGCAGTTGGGATAAGGATGATTATAGCTTTTGTCTCACAGAAACTAATCGCGATATTCTTAAGGCAAGAAGGAGTTGCTATCTTAGGAAATTTGAGGAATATAATTCCAATGATTGAGTCTTTTGCAACTCTGGGGATATTTAATGGAGTTGTTAAGTATGTAGCTGAGTTAAAAGACGATAAAAAAGAACTTCAGAAATTATTTTCAACAGCTTTTGCTTTTGGTTTATCAGCTTCGATAATCTCATTTATAGTTCTTTTTTTTGGTGCTGAAAAAATTAACATACTAGTTTTTGGGAAGGATCAGTCATTTGAATTTATCTTCAAGATCTTATCAGTTTCAGTTCCTTTTATAGCTTTGAATAGGGTTTTTAATGGTATTGTAAATGGCTTGTCTGCCTATAAAAAATTTGCTAAAATAAATATCATAAGCTACTTTTTTAGCACAATTTTTCTTTTGTTTTCAGCATACTACAAAAATATTGAAGGGGCATTAATAGCAATCGCTTTAATA
>JABSPN010000180.1 GCA_013214425.1 Flavobacteriaceae bacterium
GAGCAAAATTTCCCTTGTATTCAATTGGAATTTAAAAACACTAAAGGAATTTTTGATATTACAATCACTAAAAAAAATGATAACTTTTACATAGGGATCTTTGATTTTACAGATCATTATGAAGCTTCTCACACACTGGCTCAGGAGAAAAACGAATCCATTATTAAGAGTCAGTTATTACAGATTCAACATAATAATATCGTGCTGGAAAAAGAATTGGTCGACCTAAAGAATGATCAGCTCAAAAAGTCTCAAGAATTTAAAGACGAGTTTCTGGCCAATATGAGTCATGAAATCAGAACACCTTTGAATGCCATACTCGGATTTACAAAACTGCTTCAAAAGTTTGATTATAACGAAGAACAAAAACAATTCTTAGATGCAATTTCTATCTCCGGAAACAATCTAAAAGTTATCATCAACGATATTTTAGATATGTCTAAGATTGAAGCAGGTAAATTAACGATTAGTCAGGTTGATTTTAGCTTTAAACAACTTATTCAAAACCTACACGAAACCTATAAATTAAGACTTCAAAACAAGAATATTGAATTAATTATTGATATAGACCAATCGGTTCCTGAATATTTAAATGGGGATTCCATACGAATTAACCAGGTACTGATCAACCTACTAGAAAATGCTTTTAAATTCACCCAGGAAGGAAGTATTACATTAAAAGCCACCAACAAAGGAATTTCAGAAAACACCATCAATCTTAATTTTGAAGTAATTGATACAGGGATTGGGATTAAAGCAGAAAAATTAAAATCTATTTTTGAGAGCTTTTCACAAGCTCATGATAACAATGTGAAAAATTATGGTGGGACAGGTTTAGGATTAACCATAGTTAAAAATCTGGTTGAGCTAATGAAAGGAACTGTAAGAGCGGCAAGTAATTATGGCTTCGGAACTACATTTTCTTTTCAAATACCATTAGGTTTAGCTGAGTCAAAAAGAAAAATAGAGAAGACTTCTTCAGTAGAAAAATTTGAGGAAATTTCAGAAAAACATCATATTCTACTAGCTGAAGATGTGACGATAAATCAACTTTTGGCCAAAAAGATAATTTTAAGTTTTGGTTATGATTTAACCATAGTGAATAATGGTCAGGAGGCTATTGATGAACTACATAAAAATGAGTACGACATCTTACTTTTAGATTTAAGAATGCCTGTTTTAGATGGCTATGAAACCGCCAAAAAAATACGAACCGAATTAGTAGAACCACTTAAGAATATCCCAATCATCGCGCTCACTGCTCATGCCATGGATCAAGAAAAAGAGAAGTGTAAGGAATATGGTTTTAACGAGTATGTTTCCATACCTTTCGAACCAGAAGATTTGATCGATAGACTCAAAAAATTACAAGCATAAAAAAGCCTCGCTATCGCAAGGCTTTTAGTATTGTTAAAGAATAATACTTACTATCTATTCATATTTTTAATTTCAGCAGAGAAATCATCTACATCATCCACTCCATCAGCAACTAACGCTAAAGCCTTATGAATTACATAATTTACATTTTCAGGAGAGAATCCTAACCCAACACCAATTCTTTCTAAAACTCTAATTTGATCTTCCTTAATATCCATATCAACAAAAACCATACGAGTTAAATCAAATAAACGCTCTAATCTTCTGTTGTAGGTTGTAGGAGGATTGAGAGGGTAAGATTTAGGCTCTTCTAAAATCTTATTATACTCTGCTTCGGTAATATCTAATTTTCTAGCCAATCTGTCTAAAAAAGTCTTTTCCGACTCAACAATTTCTCCATCACTCAACGCTACTCTAACTATTGCTGCGAAATGACCTCTATTTCTATCTCTAAATCCGCTAGTATATAAATCTTTAATTGACATTTTAATTATTTTTAAAATCGATGCAAATATACATTTTTAAAGCATGTTTTTATACATCACATTAGTATATTTGTCGAAAATTTTCTGAGCTTGAGTAAAGCATCATTAACAGCTGTTTTCGAACAGTCAGAAAAAAGCAAACAGTTATTAAATGCTGTAGCAACTCCCCTATCAAAAACATCTGTTTCTGAATTGGTCGGATCTTCCTTGTCTTTTTTGATTTCTCACACCTTTAAGAATCCGCATTTTATCTCAACGATTTAGAACAATTAGTGAACGACAAACAAGTCTTATTTTATCCAGGAAGTTATAGAAGACCTTATCAAATTGAAGAAACCGATAATGCTAATGTACTACTAAGAGCAGAAGTGCTGAACAGGATTAATTCAAGAAAAAAACCTGCTCTAATTGTTACCTACCCCGATGCGCTTTTTGAAAAAGTTGTCACGAGACGAGAATTAGATAAAAACACTCTTAAAGTAGCCTTAGGTGACTCTCTTAGTTTAGATTTTGTAAACGAAGTTTTGTTTGAATACCAATTCAAACGAGTTGATTTTGTTACTGAGCCTGGAGAGTTTTCAGTAAGAGGAGGAATAATCGATGTCTTCTCTTTTTCCAATGATGAACCTTATCGAATAGAATTCTTCGGAAATGAAGTTGATAGCATTAGAACTTTTGATGTCGAAACGCAATTGAGCCTAGAACAGTTGAAGCGCATTACCATTATTCCTAATGTAGAAAACAAGCAACTTCAGGAGAAAAGAGAAAGCTTTTTAAAATATATTGCCACCAAAACAATTGTATTAGTAAAAAACGAAGAATTATTAAAAGATCGTATTGCCAAGCTTTATGAGAAAGCAACTGAAGCTTTCGACGATTTAAATTCTGAAATCAAACATCTTGAACCACAAGAATTATTTACGAACGCCAAAGCCATAAAAAATGAACTAGGTTCCTTTACATCAATTCATTTGTCCAAAACTTCTGAAGAAACTTCTTTTATCAATTTTTCGGTCAAACCGCAACCTTCTTTCAACAAACAGTTTGATTTATTGATTGATAACCTTCAGGAAAATTCTGAAAAAGGATTCACTAATTATATTGCCTGTTCTAACGAACAACAAGCCAAGCGTTTTCATGACATTTTTGCAGATGTAGATCAGGAGGTAAATTATAAAACAATCGTTTTACCTTTATACCAGGGATTTGTTCATTCCGAAGAAAAGATCATCTGTTATACAGACCATCAAATATTTGAACGTTACCATAAATTCCATTTAAAAAATGGGTATGCAAAGAAACAAGCAATAACCCTAAAAGAGTTAACACAATTAGAAAAAGGTGATTATGTTACGCATATAGATCATGGTATTGGGAAGTTTGGCGGACTTCAAAAGATTGATGTTGAAGGAAAGAAACAGGAAGCTATTAAATTGATATATGGAGAAAACGACATCCTATATGTAAGTATTCATTCGCTCCATAAAATCTCAAAATACAACGGCAAAGACGGGAAACCTCCGAAAATATACAAACTAGGCTCTAACGCATGGAAAAAGCTAAAGCAAAAAACCAAAAGCCGTGTGAAGCACATTGCTTTTAATTTGATCAAACTTTATGCGAAAAGAAGGACAGAAAAAGGATTTCAATATGCTCCTGATTCTTATTTACAGCACGAACTAGAAGCCTCTTTCCTTTACGAAGATACACCCGATCAATTTAAAGCCACACAAGACGTAAAGTCTGATATGGAAAGTGAACGTCCGATGGATCGATTGGTTTGTGGTGATGTTGGATTTGGAAAAACAGAAGTGGCCATAAGAGCTGCTTTTAAAGCTGTAGACAACAGTAAACAAGTTGCTGTGTTAGTACCGACAACGATTTTGGCCTTCCAGCATTTTAAAACAATTTCTGAGCGTTTAAAAGAGCTCCCCGTCAATGTTGATTATATCAACAGGTTCAGATCTACCAAGCAAAAGAACGAAATCATTAACAAAGTAAAGGAAGGTAAAATCGATATTCTTATTGGTACACATCAAATTGCCAATGATAAATTTGAGTTCAAAGATTTAGGATTACTCATTATTGATGAAGAGCAAAAATTTGGTGTTGCTGTAAAAGACAAACTAAAGACCATCAAAGAGAATGTCGATACGCTTACCTTGACCGCTACTCCAATCCCGAGAACACTTCAGTTTTCACTGATGGCAGCCAGAGACTTAAGCACCATTAATACCCCGCCCCCTAATCGATACCCGATTGACAGTCAAGTGATCCGATTTTCAGAAGAAATTATAAGAGATGCTATTTCTTATGAAATTCAACGAGGCGGACAAGTATTCTTCATTCATAACAGAATAGAAAACATCAAAGAAGTTGCTGGGATGTTACAACGATTAGTCCCTGGAGCTAAAATTGCTATAGGTCACGGACAAATGGAGGGTAAAAAACTCGAAAAGCTCATGCTAGCTTTTATGAATAATGAGTTTGACGTGTTGGTTTCGACTACTATAGTAGAAAGTGGTTTAGACGTTCCTAATGCCAATACCATTTTTATCAATAATGCGAATAATTTCGGACTTTCGGACTTGCATCAAATGAGAGGAAGAGTAGGTAGAAGTAACAAAAAAGCTTTCTGTTATTTTATTACTCCTCCTTATTCTGCCATGACCAATGATGCCAGAAAGAGAATTCAAGCGCTTGAAATGCATTCTGATTTAGGAAGCGGATTCAATATTGCCATGAAAGATCTGGAAATTAGAGGTGCTGGTGATTTATTAGGTGGAGAACAAAGTGGTTTTATTAATGAAATTGGCTTTGAAACCTATCAGAAAATATTAAATGAAGCGATTGAAGAGCTTAAAGAAAATGAATTTAAAGAGCTCTATAACGACGGCGATGAAATCAAAACCGATTTTGTTAAAGACACCCAAATTGATACTGATTTTGAACTGTTATTCCCAGACGATTATATTAACAGTATCACTGAACGATTGAGCTTATACAACAAATTAAGTGCCTGTAAAAACGAAGGAGAATTAGCGGTATTCGAAAAAGAATTGATTGATCGATTTGGAGAGCTTCCAACTCCAGCAGTAGACCTATTAGATTCGGTTAGAATAAAATGGGCTGCTAAGAAAATTGGATTGGAAAAAATAGTCATGAAACAAGGAAAACTAATTGGTTATTTTATCTCAGATCAGCAATCTGATTTTTATCAAACTCCAATGTTCTCTGAAGTATTACAGTTTGTTCAGTTCAATCCTAAAGTTTGCCGTATAAAAGAAAAGCAAACCAAAAATGGTTTGCGTTTACTATTAACTTTTGAAGAGATCACTACTGTAAAAAAGGCTTTACAGCAATTACTCAAAATCAGTTCCTAGGTATCTTTTAAATCTTTAATTACCTTAAAGGCTTTATCTACCATTGCCTCTTCAACCATAATGGTGAATTCATTAGTAGTTGAAATTACTTCTTTAATTACTATTCCTTCCCAGGCTAAGCGTTGGAAAATGAAATAGTAAATTCCTGAAACATTAATATTTTCTGAAGGTAATTTTACCGTGATTGACCCTAAACGCTCGAAAGAGTTAATTAGTTTTTCTTCATCAAAAATAGACTTCACTTCGTCAACTTTAGAACGACTAACAATGATACTTGTTTCATTGACTCCTCTTGAAGAAGTAAAAAACGTCCCTCTGTCTTCAGCCATTTGAGCAATCATTCTAGCTTGGTTGGCTACTAAAGTATCAGACTCTTTAAATGTATAACCTAATAAGTTAGATCTTACTGTAATCTCTCCTAGCTCTCTTAAAACTTTTACAATTTTAAAATTAGCTCTAAAATCAAGATCTTCAGAAAGTCTTTTAAGTGCCATTACAACAGCACCTTGTTTTACTTCCTTGTTTAATTCTCTTTCAATGTCTGGAGTAAGATTTCTGGCTAAGGAGGTTAGATTAATAATTCCTTGCGATAATGCATTAAGTAAAAAAGGCTTTCCTTTTATGTACTTTTCTACAACTGAGGATATAGTTTTCATAAATATAGGGGTTTGATGCAAAAATAACACAATTTGTATTATGTTGACCTGTTTTTGCAACATTTTGTGTGAATATTTATTAACTTATTCCTGTTAATTTTAATCAAAAAGCATGAAATGCGTTTTTAATGTGCTTAATATCTGTTATTTGAGTATTTTTAACAATGCTTACAATATCAAACGAAACCTCAACATCAAAATCATTTTTTATAACAAAATGATCACTTGCCACTATCAATAATTTCATTTTTTTCTTGCTTACAAAGCTTTCAGGCTCACCAAAATAGTAGGAATTTCTTGTTTTAACTTCAACAATTGACAGCATTCCATCTTTTTGAGCTATAATATCTATCTCTGCTTTTCGATAGCGCCAATTTCTTTCTAAAATCTCATACCCTTGATTCATTAAAAAGTCTACTGCCAGATCTTCTCCAATTCTTCCAAGTTCATTATGAGTTGCCATTGTAAGTAACTGTAGTGCTTATTTCTGTAACCTCCAGAATTACCGCTGCTCCAAATTTAAGAGATAAATTGTTATAGACATGACCGGCAGGAAAGTCAAAACAAACTGG
>JABSPN010000181.1 GCA_013214425.1 Flavobacteriaceae bacterium
CTCATCCTTATTATCCTGAACAACAACCCTGACTTTATCTCCCCTGCCATCTTCTCTTTCCAGGGCATACCGGAAAACGCCATCATGAGAACTGCTTTTTTCGCAATTCAATTGTCCTTCAAGGTATGTTGCTTCAAGCGTGGTGAAACTAATTTTTCTGCATTCCATTCTGCATTTAGCATGATTTGTATAAGAAAGGTCAGCAACATTTTTGGACCCTAAAACATTTGCAAAAATTGCTTCAGAAGGATAGCTCTCCATTAAAGGCACATGCTTATAGGCTGCGGCATGGTACACTATTTCTGGCTTATAATGCTTGAAAAGGCTATCTAGTTTGTCAAAATTAGAAACATCGGCTATGATGGGTTCGAAATCAAGCTCAGGATAAGTATTCTTAATTTCTGATTGAATCTGATACAAAGGTGTTTCTGCCTGATCAATTATGATTATTTTCTTGACATTATAGTTGGCAATCTGTCTTACAATTTCACTTCCTATGGATCCTGCTCCTCCAGTTACAAATACTGTTTTCTGGAACAATTCTTTAGCAATTAGCTTATTTTCAAGTACGATAGGATCTCTTTCTAATAAATCTTCAATCTGAATATTCTGAATCTGATTGGTTAGGTTGACATCATCTTCCAAATCTGAGATTAATGGCGCTCTATATACCTTGTAAATATTATCTAAACAATCGTCTACTATTTTTATTCTCTCGTCTACAGAAAGATTTTTATCGGCTAAGATCAATACGTCTGAACGATAAGCTCTCATTAATACCGAAACATTTTTCTTCAGAAAATAAATAGGTAATCCTAAGATTTGCTTACTCTGATTCTTATGATCGTTATTGATAAATCCGATGATCTTAAAACGTGAAGGTAGTTCAGATTTTAAGGCATTGGCAATAGCAATGGCATTGGCGTCAGCGCCGTATATTAATGCTCTTTCTTTATCACCTGAATTTGAAAACTTAAAGAAAGACTCAAAAACCTGCTTAACAAATACACGGAATAGAAATAAGAATGAAAAAGAAAGACTGAAGTAGATCACTATTTTAGAGATCGAGATAAATCCTTCTCCTTTCAGTATAACAAAGGCATAATTGGTAATTAAAAGCGTAAAAAATGTTCCTGAACAAGCTAGAAAAAACTTTACAGCATCTATAAATGAGGAATGCCGTATTAAACCTGCATAGGTTCTGAACAACAAGAAATAAAAGACATTGGTTGTAACAATTAAAATGTTGTTAATGTTAAAGTTCAGGTAATTACTTGGAACACCTGTTACGTTGGTTACAATAAATGAAGTTGCTAAAATTGCTCCAAGACAAATTAAGATATCGAACAAGAGAATTAACCATCTTGGAAGATATCCTAAATTTTCAAAATCAAGTCTTTTTTTACTAGATTCCAACACTTGTTTCAGTGCAAGATTAATCGTTTTTATATAGCTCATACCTATACTTTAACCTAAAACCTAATTACAAATTTAACAAATTTTTAAGACAACGGGCTTTATTCTTCAGTTAAATAGCTTTTTCTAAAACTTTATGTAATGAATTTTTGATCCTACTCTTTTCTTCGGAAGTTAAATTAGACCCAGAAGGTAGGCAAAGACCAATATCGAATAATTTTTCGCTTACTCCTGTTCCAAAATAGCTTGTTTCGGCAAAAACAGGTTGCAGGTGCATGGGCTTCCAAAGTGGTCTGGATTCTATATTATCCTCTAAAAGACCTAACCTAATCTCTTCTCTGGTAATACCCGTTATTTCAGGATCAACCAGAATAGCACTTAACCAATGATTTGAATAATAATCTCTGTTTGGCTCTACAAGTAATGAGATCCCTTCGATATCTTTAAACAAGTCCTTATAAAAAGAATTCATGCCTCTTCTCAAATCTTTATGTTTGTCTAAAACCATCATTTGTCCCCTTCCTATCCCAGCAGTTATATTACTCATTCTGTAATTATATCCTATATGTGAGTGTTGATAATGAGGGGCATTATCTCTGGCCTGTGTAGCTAAAAAAATAGCTTTGTTTTTATCTTCTTCGGAATAGCAAACCAAGGCGCCTCCTCCAGAAGTTGTAATGATTTTATTTCCGTTAAATGACAGGATAGAATAATCACCAAATGTGCCACATTTTTTACCTTTATAGGAAGAGCCTAAAGCTTCTGCAGCATCTTCTATTAATGTGACATTATGCTTATTTGTGATCGCTACAATTTCATCCATTTTTGCGGGCATTCCATAGAGATGAACAACGATAACAGCTTTTGGCTTTTTCCCTTTTTCTATTCCTGCCTCTATTGCCATTTCTAATTGGTCCGGACACATATTCCAGGTGTCTTGTTCACTATCGATAAACACAGGATTTGCTCCTTGATAAACTATGGGGTTTGCCGATGCAGAAAAGGTCATACTTTGACATAATACATCGTCATCTCTTTCTACTCCAGCTAAAATTAGGGCAAGATGTAATGCTGCTGTTCCTGAAGCCAGTGCAGCTACATGTACATCTTCATTTAAATACGTTTCCAGATCTTTTTCAAAACCATTCACATTTGGGCCTAGTGGTGCTACCCAATTTGTTTCGAATGCTTCATGAATAAAATCTAATTCATTCCCTCCCATATGAGGGGAAGACAACCATATTTTTGAGTTCATTATTTCTTGGGGTTATATTTTATAATCTTTCCTGGATTTCCTACTACTACAGCAAAATCTGGGATATCTTCAATAATTACTGCTCCTGCACCAATAGTACACCATTTCCCAATGCTGATATTTGGAATCACCACGGCTCCAGCTCCTACTTGAGTTCCTTCTCCTACCGAAACATTCCCAGTTACTACAGCTCCTGGTGAAATATGAGCAAAGTCTTTTAGCTGGCAATCGTGTTCTATAATGGCTCCTGTATTAATGATACAATGTTTTCCTATTGTAGCTTCTGCATTTATCACCGCATATTGCATCACAACGGAACCTTCATCTATTGAAGCCGTTTCGGAAACAACAGCGCTTTTATGAATGGCCTTAAAGAAAGAAGCATTTACTTTTTTAGCAATAATTTTACGGACTTTATTATTTCCAATGCTGATTAAATAACTAGCAGAATCTACTACCTTGTTGGTTTCAAACTTTCCTAAAAAAGTAATATTGAGAAACGAGGTTTTCTTTTCATCATCATCAAAAATTCCATCGATGGAAGTGTCAAGATTAGGGTCTGATTTGATCACATCGACGATCACTTTTGCATGTCCGCTAGCTCCGTATAAATACATTTAAACTATTTTTCTGATTAGCATAAAGGCTTCTGCAGCTTTTTTTCCAATAGTTGCGCCTCTAAATTTTGCCAAAGATTCTATACATTCGATTGATCTTGAATGAGGAAATTCTTTTACCTGGCTTTCAAAACACAACATGGCTTCCTTTTTATTTTCCATATAGTCTGTGATGTCTACAAACACATTCGGGATAAACGCATCGTCACCAAACGGTGGGGCCCACTCTGTTTCTGATAGGGTTTCATAAGCGTAAATTTCCTTAACAGGACAATCATTGATTGGTCGTAAGGCCACTAATGCAGCTTCAAAAACAGCTCTATGATCTTTATGGATATCACCTCTATGTGGTAAGAATACCTTTTCAGCTGAAAACTCTTTGATTACTTTAGAAATCTCCATCGAAATCTGATAACTAGGCGTTTGATCTAACATTGGTGCTGGAAAATCAAAGAATATTGTTTCAGAAACTCCTAAAAACTGATGCGATTTAACCGCCTCTTCTCTAATTTGATCCATTAAAGGTTTTGGAAATAATTCTTCTAAAGCTCTGGTGATGACCAGTACTTTAACTTCATTTCCTTCACTTATATATCTTGAAATGACACCTCCGCAACCTAATATTTCATCGTCTGCATGAGGCGCAATAACTAATATTTTCATTTTAATGCTTTTTTTAATTGATCTATTTCCTGCTTAAGCTTAAATAGCTCTATATCTGTATAATATCCTAGTTTTTGACCTACTTTAAGGGCTTGTTGTAGTTTATTCCCTTCTAAATCATAGGCTTCATATTCAGTAATCCAAAGTAATCCGTTTCCGGTTTGCACTAACACATGGTCTTCTTCATTTGCATCTAGAATTCGTCCAACAACTCCGGTATAATTCAGTTCTTTATCGGCTAATTTTGCTCTCCAAACAATCACTTTCAGATCTTCCTTAAATGTAATCGCACCTGGATGAGGTTTCGAAGAAGCCCTAATTAATGAATATATAGTATTCGCATCTGTTTGCCAATTAATCAAACCATCATTGGGCGCCCTTCTTCCATAATAAGATGCTTTCTTATCATCTTGAGGGATCGCAGTAATATCTCCTTGCTTTATTCTTGGTAACAACCTGTCTAGAGCATTTGCAATAGCTTCTAAAATTTTTAATTCGATATCCTCGGCATAATCATCTTCTGAAACATCAAACAGTTCTTGTTCTAATATTGGTCCGTTATCTACTCCATCTCCGATAAAAAAGAAATTAGCTCCCCCTTGTTTTTCATTTAAAACAGTCCAGGTAATAGGAGCTCTTCCTCTACCTTTTGGTAATACTGTGGGATGAAAACCTACAACTCCATTTGTTGGTATTTGAATAATTTGATCTGATACAAGTTGCGACAATCCGACTACAAAAAGTAAGTCTGGTTTCCACTCCTGAATTTGATCAATTATTGCTTGATCATTGATTTTATAAAAAGCTTTGTAGGGAAGATTATTGTCTTCTGCTATAGGCTTTAAAAGAGCATAGCCACTTACGTTTTTAATACTCTCTGGCTCATAACCCAATACTCCAACAACATCCATACCATGCTTAATCATCTGATTTAATGTTGCTAATGTTGAAGAGACAGCCCCAGCTATTACAATGCGCATTTGTCTATTTTTTAAATTTTTCTTCTCCTAAAAAAACAATCAAGATTGTCTTTAGGATGATTCCCAAATCTTTTACAAAGGTAATATTCTCAACATATTGTTTGTCAAATTCCCATCTTTCTTCCCAAGACAGGAAAATATTTCCATTAATCTGAGCCAGACCTGTTAGTCCTGGTTTTGCTTTTAATCTATAATAAGCTGTTTCATTAAACTCTTCTTTTAACGAAGGTAAACAAGGCCTTGGGCCTACTATTGACATGTCTCCGTTGAAGATATTAATGAGTTGTGCCAATTCATCTATTTTGAATCTTCTGATAATTTGACCAATTCCCGTAACACTTGTATTTCCTTTAAAAACCTGAGTTTTTTCGGAAACTGTATTGTTCACTTTCATAGATCTAAATTTATACAGCTTGAATGTTTTTCCCTGATAACCTAATCGTTCCTGGGTATAAAAAACAGGGCCTTTGCTGGTCACCTTTATTAAAAATGCCACAAGTAATAACAACGGACTTAAGAATAGTAACGATAAAAAGCTTATCGTTAAATCTATTAATCTTTTAAATCCCTTTTTATACATGCTTATAGTTCTTGAATGTGTTTGATATAACTAACGGCTAATTTTTTACGATCAAAATGTTGCTTGGCATACTGATATCCTTTTTCTCCCATTTGTTTCATTTCTGAATCAGATAGTGATAAGAATTTTATAACTCCTTCTGCAATAGCTTTAGCGTTTTCAGGCTCTACATAAACTCCACATTCAGCGTCATTAACTAAATCTCTAGAAACTCCGTCTATGGCTAATAGAATCGGTCTTTTACAAGACATATAGTCAAAAGTTTTGTTGGAATATATGGTTTTAAATGTATCAACCTTTTTTAATACTGAAGCCCCTATATCTGAAGCCAGGATATATTTAAAGACCTCCTTTTTTGATACAGGATCTCTAAAAATGACATTCTTAAGATTTCTCTTTTTCACTTCTTCCTCTAGTTCTTCTTTTTTCATCCCCGCTCCAATCAATTGAAAAACTACATTGGTGTCTTGCAAATGTTCAGCGGCATCTACTAGTTGAATCAAATGGTTTGCCACTCCGTGAGCTCCTACATAGGTAATCACAAACTTATCGTCTAATTGTAATTCTTTTTTAAAGGCTTCGGCATTAAAATCCTGTTGAATTTCTTCAGCTAGAGAAAAATCTGCAGCATTCGGAATAAATATGACTTTCTTTTCGGGAACGTTTTTGTTGTTGATTAGCTTCTCTCTAAAAGCTGGTGTTAATACATTGATGAGTTTTGCCTTTTTATAAATGAATTTTTCAAACCAAAAAGCAAATTTGATCAATGCTTTATTAGTCAAAACTCCAGTGTCTATAGCCGATTCTGGCCATAAATCTCTTATTTCAAAAACGAAAGGTGTTCTTTTAAAAAGGGATAACATATAGGCTGTGATTCCGACAAATAAGGGCGGTGAGGTTACCACAATAACGTCGTACTTTCTTTTGGTTTTAAATAATCCAGCAAAAACAC
>JABSPN010000182.1 GCA_013214425.1 Flavobacteriaceae bacterium
AAGATTCCTTTTTTTCGTAGGGTAATTCTAATTGCTGCAATAGCATTTCCTCAAGATCTTTTAATGCAGGGATTTTTTTCAGATCAACTCCCATGTTAAGTAAATGCTCATCTGTAGATGAATACCAATACTCTAACAGTTGAGGAAGATCGCCTTTGTGCATTTCTCTAACAGATAATTCCATATGAGACTATGAATACATTGAAGTGATCAGGTAAAATAAAATGATATAAATAGCATTAGCCACTAATACTATGGTATACAATTTTTTCCAACGCGGTTTAGATTCAGACATACTATTATTAATTACCTAAGGAGATTAAGTTAGCAAATAATCGGTAAGCACCAGAAACTCCTGATGGAAATTCTCTAAAAAAACTTAAACCAGTATACACATAATATCCTTTTCCATAAGGTGCAATTAAAAGACTTCCCATTTTTGCAGACTCATCTTTATCGTGCATCGATAGGATAGGGGTGAATTCTTCTCCCCATTCATTAGGAAAATACAATCCTCTCTCTTGAACCCAACCTTCAAAATCTTTTTTAGTAATCTTATTAGGTGAATTTAACACCTGATGTTGAGGAGCTAAAAAGTTAACAGCTGCATGCTCATCAGTGACCCTGTCTCTAGATAACTTTAGTTTAAACGGAGCTAGTTGCTGAGTTTTTAAACGATGACGTGTATTGTATTGTACAATCATATTGCCACCATTTTTCACATAGTCAAATAAAGTGTCTTGCTTATGTTTGATACTTTCCAATAAGTTATAGGCTCTAATCCCAATAACAATGGCGTCGTATTTTGCAATAGAGGTGGCAGTAATACTTTCGACAGCAATTTCTTCTACACGATAACCAATGTGTGCTAAACTTTCCGGAGTGACATCTCCTGATCCCTTAATGTATCCTATTAAGCTTCCTTTTTTCTTGATATCTAGTTTAACCACTTTAGCTTTTGCTGGCAACAGTAAAGATTGTTTGGGAATATGATCATAGTTAATTTCTACCAGTTTTTTATCAAATGTTGTTCCATTAACTGTAACTTGAGGGATAATGTCCCCTTCACTCTGGTTATTAGGAGGGGTAATAGTGAATGAGAATTGTTGAGTACCTCCTTTTTCATTAAGACTGAAATTTTGAGATTTAGGACTGATTTCCCAACCAGTTGGAGATTTTAGCGAAACACTTCCAGTTAAATTCTCTTTTCCAGACCTTACTGTAACTTTTACCTCTTTTTTAGAATTGTTGTTAAAAATGTACATGTTCTCACTTATGCTAACTGTAGCTTCAGGTAACACATGGAAAGGTTCATAAATTTCACCTACTGCTGGATCGGCATATTTATAGATTACTTTTTTCACAAATGGAATGTTTACTCCTTCAACTTGCACTACGAATTTATAGGCATAAGGTTGAGGAGTTTCTGGAAGACCAATCATCTTTTTATCATCAACATTGTACATTCCTAAGGTACCTGTTTTATCTAACCAATAAGGTGTTGTTGATTGATGTATCTTATTGAGAGGGATTTCTAAATCGTACTTAAATGATTTATTATAAGTTAATTTTTGTGAAGCTGGAGCAGCTTCTTTATGATGGTCACCTGGGAATAAGACAATGTTAGCCTTACTTCGGTTAATGGCTTCAAATCTTACAGGAAGGACATCTCCTATATTGGCAGAATCAACGTTAGCGATAGCTTCAAAAAATAAACCTGAACACGCTTCAATTATAGCAATGATTTCTTTTGATTTCTGAATTTTCCAATGCTGGTCATCAATTTGCTGAATTAATTGATACGCTTTGGCTAAATCGGCTACATGAACAGACGGATCAGAAAAATTGAAGTTCTTTTCAATGTTGTTTAGAATTTCCCCAATTGCTTTTCCACCGCTCACTCGATTCCATGAGGTGTCAATTCCGTAGAATAAATCATTGTTTTTTGGAAACTCTCCTTTTAAAAACTCCAGATACTCTTTATGTTCTCCTCTGGAACCTAAACGACCAAAACCTTGACATTTATGTTGACTTCTACTCAAGGCCGAAATCTCAAGATTCGATAACCCTTTGGAAGGGTAATAAACACCAGCATCAACATTAATCAAGTTAGATTTATCGGCTTTTTCAAAATTCTCTCTGCTCCCATAAAACCACCAGGAAGTATTGAATAAAATACGAGTAGGTTGCCAGGTATCGTAATGTTGTAATTGTTCGGTATATTTTGTTTTATCTCCTGAAAGGTCAAATGCTTCCAGTCCTAACATAGCTGATGAGGTGTGATGCCCGTGAGTAGTTCCCGGATTTTTGTGATTAAATCTATTGATGATCACATCAGGCCTAAATTTTCTAATCGCCCAAACAACATCGCTTAATACTTCATCTTTATTCCAAATAGCCAAAGTTTCATCTGGGTGTTTTGAGAAACCAAAATCGTTTGCACGAGTAAAAAACTGTTCTCCTCCGTCAACACCTCTGGCTGCTAATAATTCTTGTGTTCTCAATACGCCTAATTGTTCTCTTAATTCAGGACCAATTAAATTTTGACCACCGTCACCTCTGGTCAATGATAAATAAGCGGTTCTGGCGTGTACATGATTTGATAAATAAGAAATTAGAGTAGTATTCTCATCATCTGGATGTGCTGCAACGTATAAAACAGATCCCAAAAAATTTAATTTTTTAATCTGATCATGAATTTCAGCAGAAGTTAATTTATTAGGTTCTTGAGCAAAAGTACTAGAGAATACTAATAAGATTAAAGCGACTATTGAGGTAATTTTTCGCATCGACAACTTGGTTTTTAGCAATGTTTCCAAATATAATAAAAGGAGTTTACGACTAACATTATTTTTGGAATTCTTTAACTCTTGAAACCGGTATTTTTTGGTGAAGAGTCAAATAAAAAAATAACTGATTATAAGAAAGCTAGTCGTTCGACAAACCTAATTCTGTTCTTAATTTTTGATCTACATTTTTGTTTTTATTCCAATACGGAATATTCAAAGTTTTTTTCTTTTTTAAAGTAGTAGACATTTCTTGGGCTCTTTTACCAAATCCTGAGCTGTAAGTTTCTGTGATGCTTTCAATGTTATAAGGGAATCCAGCTAAGTATTGAATAGTTAAGGTTCTTTTTAACTCCGGATAAGTTATAGTATAAACGTTATAGTTATTTCCTGGAAGATTACTAACATTAGCTTTATAAGTTTTTAGTTCTTTATGCCTTAATCTCAAATAAGAAAAATCAGGTATGATTTCTAGTTCTCCTTCGGGTAAATTTTCCGGATTAATACGTAATTGGGTTAACAATTCATTTTCTAATAAAGCTTTATCTAAATTAAATTTCTGATCAGATTCTGATTCGAAATACGAAAACGATTGCACTTCAAATTGCTCTTTATTGTTGAGTTGGGAGAACACTTGTCCACACCACTCTTGAACAGAATTCGTAATCTTTAGTGCGTGTTGATTATTACTAACTGGATAAAAAGTACTGGTCATGATCGAGTAGGGGTAAACTCCTGTCGTGAATTTTTTAGTTGTATTTAACTTCATAACCGAGATGTTATCTGGATGTCTATGATCGGCTTTTACTTGTTTTTCTGAATGAAAGGGCTCTGTAACAAATACCAGAACAGCATTTCCTTTTCTACTTTCACCGTAACGAGCCTGTTCTAATTCATATGAAGTAACATCAGCAGTACCACTATACCAATAGTCTTTGAATTCTTTTGAAAGTGTTTCAGCAGCTTTCTTTTCTGACTTTTTTTCAGGAGCAATAGACTTTTCAAGGGTTTCAGAATAAGTTGTAGGAGCAACTTCTTTTTTACATCCAAAAATAGTGAATAGCATTACAGCTAATAGAGTTCTTATCAACATGGTTTGAGCTTTTGCATAAAGTTAGACGAAAAGCTCCAGATTCTTTGCTCTTTTATGATTATTTAACGATTGGCGTTACCTGATATCCAGAAGCTCTTAATAGATTTAAAACTCCGTTTTGCCCACCCAAATGTGCAGCTCCAACAGCAAAGAAAGTAGGTTTGTCTTTTGCAAATTCCCCAATTTTAGGTATCCAGTTTTTATTGCGATTCACCAATAATTCCTGATCATCAATAGCTTTACTTTCTTTAGACTGTTCTTTGGTATAGGTGTATAATTTTTCGATGTCTTGAGTTAGGAATAAGTCAACCATTTCATTGTACATGTTTTGGTTCTTCTCTTTTTCATCAATTAAAGAAATGATATCACTAAGCTGATCTTCATAAGGGACTCTATCAAAAACACTAACCTGCTCTAAAACAGTCTCCATGCCTAGTACTTCGACCTCTTTTTCTTTTGCTAATTTCATAAAATATTCTTCGTAACTCACTGTTTTACCCTCGGTCATTGACGTTAATAAAAGAGAATTTAAAATTAAGGGCTTCATCGAAGCGAATAAATCCAGGCTATAACCAGAACCTTCCTTTAAGGCAGTATCAATTTTTGTGTAATCTTCTTGGGAAAGCATATTTTTTAAATTTTTTCCATCTTCTAGCATAGAGTGCTTTAATAGCTCCATTTGCATGTTGGGGTTATCCATGTCCAATTCAAGGACTAGTTGTTCAGTTTTGTCGAAAGCTGTTTTCGTTGCATCAGTTGTAAAAAACTTATCTTCTGGGATCAAATGAATAGTACCGAAAATATAAGAGGGTTGAATATCGTTTCCTTCAATCTTCCACAGCAAACTTTTATCTAGTTGAGTCTGATTTGGAGCTGTTTTAGAAGTCTTACAGGCTATTATTCCAATAAATAATAGTCCAATTAAATATTTTAATGATTTCATATGTGATTTAAATGAATTGTTTTAACTCTTGATAAACCATATGGATGGGAAGTCCAACAACATTATTATAGGATCCTTCAATATGCGAAATTCCTATATGTCCAATCCACTCCTGAATTCCGTAAGCACCAGCTTTATCATATGGCTTGTAGGTTTTGATGTAATAATCAATTTCCTGTTTAGTTAGTGGTTTGAAGGTCACTTTTGTTACATGTGATATGACTTTTTGGGAAGTTTGTGTAGTAAAACATACTGAAGTAATTACCTCATGGGTCTGATTACTCATTGATTGAATCATTTCGAAGGCTTCACTTTCAGACTTAGGTTTCCCCAGTGCTTTGTTATTATGCCAAACGATGGTATCGCTGGTAACCAGAATATCATCATTGTCTAGTTGTTTCAGGAAAGGTTTTGCCTTAAGTTCGGAAAGGAATTCTGTGATTTCTTTATGTTGTAATCTATCAGGATAGATTTCTTCGACTTCTTTTAATCTGATTTCGAAGTTAACATCCAAATCTTTGAAAAATTGTTGCCTTCTTGGGGACCCAGAGGCTAGAATAATGTTTTTATGTTGTAATAATTTACCTAACAAAGTGGTCTTAAGATTAAAATAAAAATACAGAACAAATACCTAGTAGCATGATTATTTTCAGGAGATTACCGATTAAACGATAATCTTTTTTATCTCTGGCTCCTAAAATTTTGATGGCAACATAAATCAAAGGGCCTATAATTAAAAAGAGGAAATAGATTAAGAGTACAGTATTTTCAGTTAAATATGTCATCACGTAATAGATACAGGCTATGATGGGTAACAAGCAAACAAAAAAAGTGATTTTTCCTGCTCGTTCTCGCCCAATAGCAATAGGTAATGTACTTAATCCTGCTGCGTGATCGCCATCTATATCTTCAATATCTTTAATCATTTCTCTTACTAAATTAATTAAGAAAGCAAACAACGAAAATTCAAGGAAAAACTTGAAAACATAGACCATAAAATCTCTATTTTCAGGAATAATAAGCGGTGATAACTCAAACACACCAATTATTAAAATGCTTGAAGCAACAAGTAATGAAATAACAATATTTCCAATTAATATAGTTCCTTTTAGATAGGTTGCGTAAACATACAATAAGGCAGAAATAATAACGAATAGAGTTGAATAAGCATTTTTTCCAATTACATTAGAAACATAGAATCCTAAAGCAACACCTAAAATATTGAATATGATAAATAGGTTAGTGGCTAAACTCTCATTGATATGCTTACCCACTATTTGTTTTTCTGGGTTGTTTATTGTATCGGTTTCAGCATCAAAAACATCATTGATAATATAACCTGCTATGGCCAAACAAAGTGTAGAGAACATCAGACAAAGAAACTGACCCGTAGTTAAGGCAGTAAAAAATGAGTCCAGGCTTTGAAATTGATCTAATTTAAAAAATACAAATCGGAAAACACATTGCGCAAAAGCAATAATGAGTAGGTTCTTCCAACGAATGAGGTTTAAGAAATGGAGCATAATTTGGTGTTTAGTTAATCATATTTAGCGTCGAAATCCCCTAACCATTTACCTTGTACTTTTAGTACTTGTTCAATCACATCTCTAACACATCCT
>JABSPN010000183.1 GCA_013214425.1 Flavobacteriaceae bacterium
ATAAGAGTGTTACTTCGTTTAGTCCAAAGATCAAATCACTTTTAGCTTTTTTTCCCTTTTTAAAATTTCGGGCTGGTAGCTCAGATGGCTAGAGCACCTGATTTGCATTCAGAAGGTCGCGGGTTCGAGTCCCGCCCGGTCCACTATTAATGAGTTAATGAACTATTGAATTAATGAAAAAATTAAACGACATCATTTTTATTCTATTACTACTATTAATAATCATTCCTTTAGTTTTAATTGGGATTCCATTACTTATTATCTGGTTTATTGTTAATGAATTAAGCGATAAGCTTAAATTAAAAAAAATGTTACGTGTTAATGATGGTAAAATTTATTTAGTATACCACGACTATAACGATTTGAATTTTGAAGATATCTTTAAAAACTCAAAAGCCACTTTAGTAGAAATAAATGATTATTACTGTAAGAATATATTATATAATCATTTTAAAAGAACTGCTGGAAGGAAAGCTTATCCAAGATTAATACTTATTCACAATAAGGAACTCATTATTAAAGATCATTATAGTTCCTTTAAGCATTATGTGAAAAAGAAAAAAGATGTCAAAAGGTTTTCAGAAGAAATACAAAAATCAATTAAAAATTTATCTACGCACAAAGATTGCGCAATAAGGTAACATATTTGTCTTATCATTATAAAACAAATAAGATGAAAACAACAGGAAACACATTAATTGAATTAGGATTCAGACCCGGAAAGTGGTTCGCAGAAGCTTTAGAATATATCAATGAAAATGAATTAGAAGGTGAAGCTTTGTTTAATTATTTAAAACAATTTAAACAAGCTCCGTTAATTGATTTACATGAGAATCCAGCTGACTTCTCAATTAACATCGATGCAACAAACGATTTAGAAGAATTCAATGTCAACCAAGTTGTTGATACGATGAAAACTTTGATGAAAACACCTACTCTGGTTGGCGGAGCCATCATGCCAGATGCTTGTCCAACCGGACCAAACGGAACCATTCCAGTTGGAGGTGTAGCCATCGCTAAAAATGCAATTCATCCAGGAATGCATTCTGCAGATATTTGCTGTTCAGTGATGTTGACTAACTTCGGAAAAGTTGATCCAAAAGAAGTCTTAGATGCCGCGCATTCTATAACGCATTTTGGCGCTGGAGGAAGAGCCAGAGATAAGCAATTTAAATTGCCTGAAGCGTTGCTAGCCGAATTTGAAGCCAACTATTTCTTAAATGAAGAACGAATTTTAGAACGTGCTATTTCTCATTTGGGAACTCAAGGAGACGGAAATCACTTCTTATTTATTGGACGTTCCAAAAAAACTGGAGATACGATGATGGTTACGCATCACGGGTCGAGAGCTGTTGGAGCTTTGTTATACAACAAAGGGATGAAGATCGCTGATCGTTTCAGAAGAGAAATTTCTCCTGAAACCCTAAAGCAAAATGCCTGGATTCCTTATGATACTGAAGAAGGTAAGATCTATTGGGAAGCTTTACAGATTATTAGAAAGTGGACCAAGTTGAACCATATTTCAATTCATGAGGCAACCAGAGAAAAATTAGCCCTTGAGATTAAAGATCGTTTTTGGAATGAACACAATTTTGTCTTTAAAGATGGTGATTTATTCTACCATGCAAAAGGAGCGACTCCTTTAGATAAAAAGTTCATGCCTGATATTACTGGTCCGAGATTAATTCCGTTAAACATGTCAGAACCTGTATTAATCGTTGAAGGTGAAACCACCGAAAACAATGTGGGATTTGCACCACATGGAGCAGGAAGAAACTTGAGTAGAACTCAGCATAGAAAAAGCAAAGAAGGTAAAACATTTGAAGAAATTTTTGCTGAGGAAACCGCTGGTTTAGATGTGCGTTTTTTCTCAAATGAAATTGATATTACCGAGTTGCCTAGCGCTTATAAAAGCGCAGAAACTGTTCGTAAGCAAATGGAACAATACGACTTGGGAACAGTGATAGACGAAGTTCTTCCCTATGGATGTATCATGGCTGGAAATTGGCAAAAAAATGCACCTTGGAAAAGCAAGCGAAGAAGACGAAACAAAAGAAACAAATAACCAAATGCTGATTAGAAACAACTAGTCAGCATTTTTAAATTTTAAAACAATGAATCATATATATTTTACATCAGACCATCATTTTGGTCATAAGAACATTATAGAATATAGTAATCGTCCGTTCGACAATATTGATAAAATGGACGAAGAATTGATACGAAGGTGGAATTCAAAAATTCAACCTCAAGACAATGTCTATCATATAGGAGATGTGGGTTTAACTACTCCCGAAAGAATGAAAGATATTCTAGACAGATTAAATGGCAACATCTTCCTTATCAAAGGAAACCATGAACATGCAGCTCTCACATATCGAGAGCGATTTACGTGGGTTAAAGATTATCACGAATTAAAGGTGAAAGATCCAGATGCACCTAATGGTAGTCAAACCATTGTATTGTTACATTATGCTATGAAGGTTTGGCGTTCTTCATTTAGAGGCACATGGCACTTATACGGCCATTCGCATGGTTCTTTACCGAACGACCCAAATAGTTTATCTTTTGATGTAGGTGTCGATTGTCATAATTACTACCCGCTTTCTTATCAGGAGGTCAAAGACATCATGCCCAAAAAGGAATGGACGCCACCATTTGCAAATCGAAAAGACTAAGCAGTCAAATTACTTGTTCTCGATACATGTTACTATACATACTACTTTATAGCAGGCTCGAACTGACGTAATTGACATACCATATAGCATCAGAAAACACTTTTCATTTTTTTTAACCAGTTAACAACCAAAGTGAATCGTTCTATCACTGTTTTCCTATTCTTGAATTTCTTTTAATTAAACTAGTATCTTTGAACTGTCTTTCGAGACCAGTTCTTTGACACCATTCTAATGGTTTTTGATTATGTATTAATTTAAAACTATTATATTATGAATTGGAAAATTCAAAAACTATTGAATGGAGAGACTATTGTCTCTAAGGAACCCGGTAATTCGATGTTACCGATACTAAAATCAAAACAACCTGTTATTTTAGAGCCTACCACTTGGGAAGCTTGTGACAAAGGTGATCTTGTTTTCTGTAAAGTAAGAGGAAACTGTTACACGCATTTAGTCAAAGGAAAAAATGCCAAACGCGGACTCTTAATCGGTAATAATCACGGAAGGATTAACGGGTGGACTAAAAATGTTTATGGAAAGGTAATTGAGATATTACCAATGAAATAAACGTGTAGCGCTACAGGCGCTTTTTTTATGAATACTATTTTTAAACTAACATATCAATTTCTAAAGTATTTAGAGGAAATAACTGGGTTTACCTATAATGAAATCAACATCATTATTTGGTTTTATCTGGTTCCTTTTTTCTGGCTCGTGCTCATAGACACGATTTACAAAACTCATCGATTTAAAATTATAGGTGGAGGAGTTATGCTGCTTTCTCTTCTTGTTATTTCTGATTTTGAAAACTTCAGTAATTGGCTATTTAAAACGTCGGCAGACTTCTTACTGTTATTTGATACTCTTGGAAGTAATTACACGATCTCTTCCGTTATCATTTGCTTATTTATTCCAGTTGTCATCACCTTTATTTTAATAAAAAAGGCTTTGTTTAGTAAAAAATAATTTGCTGCGCAAAATTATTGCGTACCATCGCTTCAACTTTGTGTTGTAATTAAAAACGAATAAAAAATACACTATGAAAGCAAAACTTAAACACATAGAAAAAGAGCGCAATGTGAAGATACTCTATGCTTGCGAATCGGGAAGTAGAGCCTGGGGTTTTGCTTCTCCTGATAGCGACTACGATGTTCGCTTTATCTACAGTAAACCAATTGAATGGTACTTAAAAGTATCGGAAGGGAAGGATGCTATACACATACTGGAAGGAGCTTTTGATGCCGTAGGTTGGGAACTTAAAAAGCAATTGCAATTGCTGAAAAAATCAAATGTTCCTACTCTTGAACATCTCTTTTCTCCAATTGTTTATCTTGAAAAAGAAACAGAAATGATTAGAGATCTAAGAGATATAGCTTCAGATTGCTTCTCTTCTGTTGCATCTGCATATCACTATCTCAGCATGAGTAAAAAATACATAGAAAAAGTAGACGAGGACATGGTAAAACTAAAGAGTCTATTCTATGCGCTTAGAACTTCTCTTGCTGCTAGATGGATAGTTGAACATAAGACAATGCCGCCAGTATTATTTGCTAAAATGTTATCTTTAGTGGCAGACAATGAGCGTGATGAAATACTCGAGTTGATTGCTATAAAGTCAATAGAAAATGAAAGCTATTTTTATCCAAAAAATGAGCTAATTTCAAATCTTCTAAAAAGGCTTTTAGTCGAAAATGAAAGCTATGCGAAAACACTACCTGCTGGAAACCCTGATAGGGATCGTATCGATCGTTTTCTTTATGAATCTTTAACCGTTTGATATGACACTAGAAGAGCTAAAAGCGTCTGGGTATATTATTTTTGAATCTATAAGTGGTAGTCGAGCCTATGGCTTGGCTACTGCTTCTTCTGATACTGATATTCGCGGTGTGTTTATATTGCCAAAAGAGCATTTTTACGGACTTGAATATGTTGGACAAATAAACAATGAATCCAATGATGTTGTTTACTATGAATTGAGAAAATTTGTTGAACTTCTAGTTAAAAGCAATCCGAATATTTTAGAATTGCTCAACATGCCAGAAGATTGCATCCTCCATAAAGATCCTTTATTTGATAAATTCAGAAGTTCAGATTTTTTAACGAAACTATGTAAAAACACTTTTGCCAATTATGCCTTTACCCAAATAAAAAAGGCTAGAGGGCTCAATAAAAAAATTGTCAATCCTGTAGACAAGGTTCGTAAAAATGTTATGCACTTCTGTGTTGTGCGGGATGAAAAACAATCGATGCAGTTGCAGGATTTCCTATCTAAATATAATCTGAAAGAAGCGTATTGCGGACTGGCAAAAATTCCGAATATGAAGGGATGTTTTAATCTGTTTTACAGTGCAGAACATGCATTTAAAGGAGTTGCTTTACCTAAATCTAATGAAGTGTGTTTGAGTTCTATTCCGAAGGAACTTGAACCAATTGGTGTTCTTTATTTTAATAAAGATGGTTATTCTAGCTATTGTAAGAAACACAAAGAATATTGGGATTGGGTTGCTAATAGAAATGAGGCTCGTTATGAAAATAATAAAGCCCACGGAAAGAATTACGACACCAAAAATATGATGCATACCTTTAGATTGCTACATATGGCAAAGGAAATTTCCAATGGGAGTCTTCTCGTAAGAAGACCTGATAGGGATTATTTACTCGATATCAAAAATGGAAAGTTTGAATATGATACGCTTGTTGAAAAAGCTGAAGCACTGCATGGGGAACTCGAAGAGTTATATGAAAAAAGTACACTCTCAGAGCTTATAGATGACGAAAAAATGAATGAGTTATTGATTGACATTAGAGAAGAGTTTTACTCCAGATTATGACCACACGTAACAGAGGAAAAGAAGGAAGTGATGATCGCCTTTTTGGTGATATTAAAATGCAAGAACACTTGAAAGAAGCTGTTCAAGACATGTGCTATCTGCTCACTCGTGGTTTTGCTGAAAAGTCAGCTTTGCAGTTGGTTGGAAATCGGTATCGATTAAATGCTCGTCAGCAAAAAGCATTGCATGGCATGAGCGCTTCTAAACAGCAAATGGAACGACGTAAACAACATGAACTTACCGTAGATCAATTGCGGAATCAGTCGGTTGTTATTGATGGCTTTAATCTGCTGATTATTTTAGAGAGTGCGCTCTCCGGAGCTTATGTTTTTAAAGGCTTAGACGGATGCTATCGAGATATCTCTAGTGTTCACGGAACCTATAAACGCGTTCAAAAAACCGAAGAGGCTTTGTTGTTAATTGGAAATACCCTGAATGCTCTTGGTGTAAAACATGTGCATTGGATTTTGGACAAACCTGTTTCCAATAGCGGCCGATTAAAAACCATGCTACGTGAACTAGCAGAGGAAAAAGGGTTCCCATGGGAAATCACCTTAGACAATAATCCTGATAAATTAATCGCTGAATCGGTTGAGGTTGCTGTTAGCTCAGATGCCTGGGTGTTGAATCAAGTAACAGGATGGTTTAATTTAGCTGGGGGTTTGATTGAAAAATTAGTAGCTGTTTCTATTATAGATGCTTCGACAAGCTCAGTATGACATTCAAATTATTCAACTAATTGAATACTGAAGTTGTTCCCGTTAAACTCAAAGGTATCTCCAGCTCTTTTGCCTAATAATAGTTGTCCAATAGGGGCATTGGGAGCGATGGCGAAATACATTTTGTTATCGATTGTGATTTGTCCTCTGCTAATCGCTATAAAAAAAGAACCTTTATTGGTGGTCACCAAACTTCCTAATTTGATGACTTC
>JABSPN010000184.1:0-1914 GCA_013214425.1 Flavobacteriaceae bacterium
CATCCCGCGTGCACTTTGCAATGTTTGACATTGGCCTCCATACCAGTCGTTTTGGCCTTCTTGCCCCAAATCTTTTTGAGATCCTCCTTGCTCACTTCAGATTCCGGATTTTTCAATTTCATATTTTCAAACTTTGCAAAACTTGCCGTTGCTTTGTATCCATTAGATTCCATTTGGCGAACAATTTCATTTTCAAATGCAATGCGAGCTTGTTGATTGTTTGCCCTTGCTACAACTAAAAAATTGTTATTTTTTACCTCAGGAATTCGGTCACTTTTCCAAGAATCAAGAACCTTGACAGAAGAACAACTTGATAATACAATCATTACGCTCAGTAAAATAAAATTATAGTTTAATCTATTCATGTCAAAAAAATATAATATTTAGTGGTATGAATATAAGAACTATAATACGATAAAAAAAATGCTACAACTACTATGTTCATAAAATTTTTATTGACAATTGCGACAGATAGAACCACTAAATAATCGCTTATGCATTTTAACTCTTATCCGTTTCATACTGTTATCTGCTCTTATCGATTGGGTAGATCGAATGAAAAATGAGGAACTTAAAAAGTGACTTACTGTTTTTATATGAAAATAATCATGTACTGGACAATCCCTGTAAAAAAACAAAACAATATTCCATCTATAAATGATTGTATCACAGTGATGCGTCTTAGATGTTTCTAACTATTTTACAACCAAAGCAGCTATGTATTGGTATTTACTTTTTGTTTAACTATATTGTATGGTATTAAATAAAAAGACATCTTAATTTATCAATTTAAATTTTGCCTATCATGTTTGGTTTATGTAGCAAAAAATCAGAATAAGAAAAATTAGCGTTACGCTACAAAAAATTAATGGAAGAAGCCTAGCAGTTATCTTCGACAAATAGAAAACTAAGTGATCAAAAAATATCAGAGGCAGAAACTATGATGAAACAATTAGAAAACTTAGCCTAATCAAAAAAACGACTCGAGCAAAAAACAAGGTGTTTACCGAAAGAGAACTCAATCGAATTATTGAGATATCTTGGGAGAACCCCACACCTTTTGAGGCCATAAACTTTCAGTTTGGTCTGATAGAAAACATTTGATAAAATTGAGAAGAACACAACTCAAAAAGGTCGAAATACATCGACAGCGGTAAAAATTAAAAACATTTGAAAAAACGAAACCCAGAGATCACGCATTTTAAATGTAACAGACAACGCGCTATTTCTGGAAATAAAATTAGCAAAAGTACTAACCCATAACGCATAATCATGAACGCTATGCTTTTTCCTACTGCATACCCTGAAATTAAAAAGCGCATTGCGCAAATTGAGCCTTTGCGTTATGGTAAAACTCGAAACTTCATTGACGGTTCGGTTACGTATTTGTCACCCTATATTTCGAGAGGTGTCATTTCAACAAAATTAGTTTTAGCACATTTATTAAAAAAAGGATATGCTATCCGAACCATCGAAAAATTCATTCAAGAATTAGCCTGGCGGGATTACTGGCAACAAATTTGGAAAGCCAAAGGTAATTTAATAAACACTGATCTAAAACACAAACAACAACCTTTAAATGGATTTTTAATCCCGAAAAGAATTACTGAAGGGAATTCTGGAATCGAAGCAATTGATTCTGCAATTGATCAGCTATACAAAACAGGCTACATACACAATCACCAAAGAATGTATATCGCCTCGCTAGTTTGTAATATAGCTCAATGCCATTGGAAGCTACCAGCACAATGGATGTATTACAACCTACTCGATGCAGATTGGGCCAGCAATGCACTGAGTTGGCAATGGGTTGCTGGAACAAATAGTCACAAAAAATATTATGCAAATCAAGACAACATTAATACATACTGTTACACACATCAAAAAAATACATTTCTTGATGTTTCCTATTCT
>JABSPN010000184.1:1924-6427 GCA_013214425.1 Flavobacteriaceae bacterium
CGTACCTGAAATTTTAGAAGAAATCACGACACCAGAATTAAGCACACCGCTACCCATAAAAGAGGAAATTAGTGTCAACAGTAATTTGACCACCTACCTCTATAATTTTTATAATCTAGATCCGCTATGGGATAAAGAACTGGATGCAAATAGAATTTTAATTTTAGAACCCTCCCATTTTAAAGCTTATCCCATTTCAAAAAACACCATAGACTTTACTTTAGAACTTGCGAAGAATATAAACGGGATTCAAGTATTTGTTGGCGAATTTCAGGACTTAGTTACAAAATATAACCCTAATAACATTTTCTATAAAGAACACCCACTTAATCAAAACTATGTTGGCTTTGAGGTAGAGAGAGATTGGATGTTTCACGTAAAAGGTGACCATACTTCCTTTTTCTCATTCTGGAAAAAATGCAAAAAAGAATTACCGTTTTAAGATAGTGAATGAAGAGCATCAAAAATGTAAAGTGATGACGCAAAACAAAAAAGACATATTGAATTTAGATTGGATAACCCGACTCAAACTGATCAATTCGATATCAGGAATAAAACCTGCTAACCTGTTCGTTACAAGCAATAATGGTGGTGCAAATCTCGCTATTTTCAGTTCGTCAGTCCATCTGGGGAATCATCCATCCAAACTCAGCTTTATTGCCAAACAAAGTAATCACTTAACAGATGATACGTTTAAAATATTTTAGCTAATGAAATCTATACAATAAATCATTTTCCTAAACGAGCAGGACGAACGTATTACACCGCTGTAAAATTTGAACGATGTATTGCTGAATTTGATCTTTGTAGGTCATCGGAGGCGTGTATCGAAGGTTTTGATGTACCTTTTGTGAAAGAGTGTATGTTAAACATAGGCTTACAGTTAAAGAAAGTTATTTAAATTGCTTTAAATGGCGCCACTCATACTATTAGAAGTATAGAACATTTGATGACACCTGATACAATTATGGACAAGTGTGAAGCAGATTTAGATCAATTGGATAGTGTTGGTATTTCAGGTTTGAATAGGTATTACTCATTAAAAAAATGAGCGAAAGCCTTACGCTACAGTGGATGAAATACACAATTTTAGGTTATGGAAAAGCAATACTTACCTAAAAACATGTCCAATTTGTGAAAAACCTTATATCAGCAGTAGTAACTACATCATGGAAATGAGTAATTTTGAAAAAGGGGAGTGGCAAATAATATGAGATGCATTTTTTTTTGAGTCCAAGATTGGGAATATTAATTCAAACTTTTGATAAAATGTATGCAGAAAAAAAGAAAACGTACATTAACATAGCTGAAGATTATCTGAGTCAATTAGATTCTGAAAATAAGTAAACTATGATTATTACAATGGTTAAATCTGAGTCATTAAGCCATAGTTTATATCACAAACCTTCCACACATGACCAACTACCTCAACATATTAAGTGGCATTCATCCACAAACTAATAATTCTTGATGTTTTAATATGACCGTATAAATGGATTTTGGAGTGTCTCTTCAAGTTTATAAACTGTATTTTTACCATTTATTCTTAGACTTTTTAAAAATGAAAAAAGCATAGTTTTGAATAGAACATTCCAACTTTCTCATATGAACAAAACATTTAAAAAAGGATTATAACAACAAAAGATAGCGATTTTTAAGTCTGCTCGCTATTGAAATCTAATTTCAAAAGTGTATCTTAGTGGAAGAAATGAGTAAAGTACATTCCAAATCAAACCAAGAGATAACTTCGTGCTCGTAGTTTATTTTAAAGCAACAAAGGGTGCTGATTTATTTCTTGTAATTAATTGTAAAAAATGATCTTATGATAAATGACCTGATTTGATCACTACAATTAATTGATGAGTTTCGGCCTGATGTAAACGATAATATTAATTTCGAATTATGGGTTTTCTTTTTCTTCTGTATTTAGTGGCTTTTTATTTTGTTATAAGACGTAAAAAAAAATATGCTGTTGTGTTTTTTCTAATCGCGACATTGAGTTCAATTCTCATGTTTCTCTATCACACAACCTCATCACTCAATCTAAATTTTTAAAATGATGTATTCGATCAGAATCTTAAATTCGGTATGTAGTTTAATTGTTTGTTCAATACTCCTTGGTGCATTGTATTTTCAATTTTTCTTAGGCGAAGATCCTTGTCCGCTTTGTCTATTGCAAAGAATGGGGATGATGGGTGTTATTTTTGGCTTGATTTTGAATATCCAATTTGGATTCAATGTCAAACATTTCTCATTAGTTATTTTTGCAGCCCTTGTCGGTTTGGTTTTTTCAACCCGGCAAGTTTTGTTACATATATGTCCCGAAGTGGGTGTCGCTTCAGGTTACGGAACTCCTGTATTTGGAATGCATTTGTACACATGGGGGGTCTTTATTTTTTTATCAAGTATCTTAGGGTCAGCATTATTTTTGTTATTTAGCAACCGATATAAAATGGTGAATGATAAAAAAATTCTCGCAATAGAAAAATTAACACTTTACCTCAGTTTTATTATTATTGCCATCAATGTAATCGCTACTTTTTTTGAATGTCAACTCGGTCCTTGTTGTGAAAATGGTCCCTGCCTCTAACTAAATTCAATATTCTTTATGAAACATTTCTCATTACTAGTATTCATTTTTTCGCTATTTTTTGTTGGTACAGCTTTAAGTCAGGATGCGATTTGGCCACATGAAATTAACAAAGATGGATTCCTAATAACAATATACGAACCAGAAAATGATACTTATATTGCCCATCGATTGAAATCGAAAACGGCATTTTCAATTCGTTCAAAAACGAATGATACACCAGTTTTTGGTATGATGTGGACAACTTCGCTTCTAGAAGGAGATCGAAACAATAAGATGGTGAAACTGGTGTCGCTTGTTGTTGATGAAGTTCGCTTCCCAGATACGGTAACCGATACCGATCAGGAAAAATTCAAACAACTTATCGAAAACGAAATTCCAAAATGGAATATTGAAATATCCATGGACGATTTAGTTAACTCGCTTGAGGAAGTTAGCGCTCACGTGAACGATATCAAATCTGAAGCTCCCAATTTTATTTTTGTCAACGAGCCCTCAGTACTTATCATTATTGATGGTGAACCCAAATTTAAAAGTGTCAATCCTTCATATGAGTTAATTCAAAACTCTACTGCATTTCTCGCAAAAGACATCAAAGCGAATACTTATTTTTTGAAAGGAGGATCATTTTGGTATCAAGCATCAGAGCCAAAAGGCCCCTGGCGAGAAGCGAAAAAAGTGCCTTCATCTTTGAAGAAAATTGCCAAAAAATCAAAAGCTAAATCTGACGAGGAGGAGGAAAGTGCTCAATACGATGGTATTCCCCCAAAAATTATAATTGCAGATGCTGGTTCAGAATTAATTATATTTGATGGTGAGCCCTCATACGCCCCACTACAAAACACGAATTTACTTTATGTGAAAAATGCAGAATCAGATCTGTTTTTGGAGGTGAAAACCCAAGAATACTTTATTTTAATATCCGGAAGATGGTTTTTTGCTAAGCAAATTGAGGGACCTTGGACGCACTTATTATCTGATGACCTGCCGTCGGAGTTTAGAGATATTAATCCCGAAAGTGACAAGGGACATATTTTGGCAAGTATTGCTGGGACAAAAGAAGCAAAAAATGCAATTTATGACGCACAAATTCCACAAACAGCTGCCGTGGATCGCTCCTCTGCAAAACCATCAGAAGTAACCTATCAAGGTGCTCCTGAATTTCAAAATATTAGCGGACTTAATTTATCACATGCTGTAAATACTGAGAGTACAGTGTTTAAAGATAAAAATACCTATTTCTTATGTGATAATGCTGTTTGGTTTACTTCCTCCAGCCCATACGGACCTTGGGAAGTTGCTGATGAACGACCAAAAGAGGTAAGTAAAATTCCTGCTTCTCACCCCAAATATCATACGAAGTATGTCTATATTTATGAAACCACTCCTACAATCGTTTATGTTGGTTATACACCGGGATACTCAGGATCATACGTATATCACAATACAGTAGTATATGGAACTGGACATTATTATAATCCATGGTACAGAGGGTATTATTACCATCATCATTATACCTACGGATTTAATATACGCTATGACTACTGGAATGGTTGGAGTTTTGGTTTTAGCTATGGTTCACCATATTACTGGTGGGGATATAACTATTGGCGCCCTGGCTGGTATCATTGGGGTCCACATTATTACAGACCGCCATATTATCACAGAGGTTACCACTACAGACCGCACAGACCTCCTTATTATAGGCGTTCTGGAATTAAGCGCTATGAAAGACCAATTACATATAACAATAACGGAAATCTAAAACCACGTCCTAATGTTCGTCCAAAACCGGCGCCAAGGCCAACCCCAAAACCTGCGCCAAAGCCTACACCAAAGCCGAAGCCCACTCCAAAGCCTGCGCCAAAGCCTGCACCAAAGCCGAAGCCCACTCCAAAACCTGCGCCAAAACC
>JABSPN010000185.1 GCA_013214425.1 Flavobacteriaceae bacterium
ATGCTAGAATTACATAGTCTTTTCCATTTCCGTAGAAAGAATCAAATCCATTCATAAAGCTAGTTTCGTAAACAGATAAATCCTGAACATAATGTTTGCTTACAAAAGATCCGGTAGTTCCAGAACTGGTAAAAATGATATCTTCTTTTTCTTCGGAAGAAACCACGGTATGACTTTTAAAAAACTGAATGGGTAAGAATGGAATTTGTTTAATTGTTTTTACATCGGCAGGATGCACGTATAACAAATCACAAAAAGAGCGGTACACACGATTGTTCTCAAACTGAAATTGAAACACTTCTGAGGCAAGTTGCTCAAATTCTTTGGTATTGCTGATATTAAAAACGCGATCCTTAAACACAAAACAAATGTAGCAAAATGAAAACGCATTTGTTAAGATTGTTTTATGAACTTAATCATGATCAAGTCTTAGTTTGGGGAAAAGTAAGATGTATGTTACTATATTGTTATTAATAAAAGAGTCCTGAAGGTATTAGAGAATATATATTATCTTTACTATAGAATATATAATTTACTTTACATGAAAAAATCTGATATCAAGATCTTATTGGTAGATGATGAACCAGATATCCTAGAGATCGTAGGGTATAATTTAGAAGCTGAAGGCTATGAGGTATTAAAAGCCGAGAATGGAATTGAAGCGCTAGAAATTGCCAAGAAAAAAACTCCGGAATTAATCATTTTAGATGTGATGATGCCTGAAATGGATGGTATGGAAACTTGTGAGCAATTAAGGAAAATACCTTCGTTGGCTGATACGATCATTACCTTTTTAACAGCAAGAGGGGAAGACTATTCTCAAGTAGCAGGTTATAATGCTGGTGCAGACGATTATATTACCAAGCCTGTCAAGCCAAAAGTTTTAGTGAGTAAAGTAAATGCAATGTTGCGTAGACTTGAAAAAGATACAGCCTCTAAGAACGTGATGTCTATTGGAAACTTAATCATTGATAGAGATGAATATAAAGTGATAAAAGATTCAAAAGAAATAATCTTACCAAGAAAAGAATTTGAATTGTTATCTTTACTGGCATCAAAGCCTGGTAAAGTGTTTAAAAGAGACGATATTTTAGACAAGGTTTGGGGAAATGAAGTCGTAGTTGGAGGAAGAACTATTGACGTTCATATCAGAAAACTTAGAGAAAAAATTGGCGACAACTCATTTAAAACTGTAAAAGGCGTAGGATATAAATTTGTAGACTAGTTTATTGAGTAGTTTTAAAAAGACATATAGCTTTGCTATCAAGTCATCGCTGTTAATAACATTATGCTTATCAATCCTGGTAAGCATTTCTTTATTTTTATTAGCTGAATTCGACTTTTTGATACTGATTGTTTTTGCAATTTGCAGCTTTCTGGTGTCTCTATTTATTATTCAATTTAGGGTAGAACATTTTATCTACAAAAGAGTAAAAAAGATTTATGATGATGTTTCTCTTTTAGAATCCAAATCTTTTCAGAATGAATCTGTAACTACAGACATGGAAACCTTAACTAAAGAGGTGGAAAAATTTGCCAGAGATAAGAAATTGGAGATTGAAACACTGAAGGTTAAAGAAGAATATAGAAAAGAGTTTTTGGGAAATGTTTCTCACGAACTCAAGACACCACTCTTCACAATTCAAAGTTATTTATTGACACTTTTAGATGGAGCTATGCATGATGAAAAATTTATGTGAAATTACCTTGGAAGGGCCAATAAAGGAGTAGAAAGATTGATCTATATCGTTAATGATCTCGATATGATCACCAAATTGGAAGTGGGAGATCTAAACTTAAACATTGAAGAGTTTGATATTGTAGATTTGATTCAAAATGTATTTGACTTGTTTGAAATGAAAGCTGCTAAAAAAGATATTTCACTGACCTTCGATAAAGCCGAAATGGAGCCGCATTACGTAAAAGCTGATCAGGAAAAAATACAACAGGTGCTCACTAATTTAACAGTAAATTCTATTAAATATGGAAGAGACAAAGGAACTACAGAGGTGAGTATAGTAGATTTATCAGAGAACAAATATCTAGTCAGGTTAACAGACAATGGTATTGGGATAAACAACGAAGATTTCCCAAGACTTTTCGAACGCTTCTATAGAGTTTCTAAAAGCAGATCAAGAGATGAAGGAGGTTCTGGTTTAGGGCTGTCGATAGTCAAGCACATTATCGAAGCTCATAACGAGAAGATTTATGTAGAAAGTGAATTAGGTGTTGGTTCAGAATTTTCTTTTACAATTGAAAAATCGGAAACAATAAATTCTTGATTGAGTACAGAAAATAGTTCGGTATAATCAATAGGCTGATACAAGTTTTTTAATCCGTTAAACGAATTGATTTTCTCTAACTTCTCCAGCTCGAAATCATCTTGCTCACAATAAGGAACCAAATTAAATTTTTGTAATCGCTCTGCTAAGTATTCTTGTTCATATTGTCCGGGAGTTGGAATAAAGAAGGCTTTCTTGTCCAGTTTTGCCAAATCCATAATGGAGGTATAGCCAGATCTTGAAACAATTATTTTACTTGAATTGATAGCATGTTCTAAAGACGATGAGGTCATGTAATTAAATACCGTGATGTTTTTAAAAGTAAAGCTTTTTTCCTCCTCTTCAATGATTCCTCTTACGAACAATACTTTTTTGTCTGTTTTTAAAAACTCTTTATACAGTTCCTTTTCTAAAAACGTGCGTTGAGGTTCTGGGCCTGATAATATGGCCAGAATATCGTATTCATTGTTCGTGATGGTTTTGTCAAAACGACTCAAAGGACCAATATATTTTAAGTTTAACGAATCATCATCAATATGTCCTAAGATGCCACTTAAGTTTAATTGTCCTTCTAGGTCGGGCACCCAACATTCGTCAAATTTTTTGATGATATATTTGTGTATTTTAGAACTCAACCAGGTGGTGGTTCCGCTCAATACATTCAATTGATGTGTAATAAAGACAGAAGGTACCTTGTAGTGATGCACTCCAAAACGATTGTCGGAAATTATCCCGTCAATTTCTCCATCATGGACTAATTGCTTTATGATACGCTTTTCTTTGATAATTGATTTTAGAATCGCAGGAGAATCTAGGAAAAGCTTGTATTTTAAATGGTTACCTTTTTTAGAATATTCAATATTGTATGATGGTAATTCAATGGTTTTTAAACTCGGAAATTCTTTTTTAAGAAGCTCCAAAGCATGACCATCAGAAGCCAGTATAGGAGTATAATTATTCAGTAATAATTCCTGAATAATAGGTATACATCGAGTTGTATGTCCCAACCCCCAATTTAGTGGAGCAACTAGTATTTTTCTCTTATTCTCCATAATACAAAACTAATATAGGTATGTTTAGCAAAGTTTTCTGTAGTTTTACCAAAAAATTAAGAATAGGGGGTGGGAAGTAAAAATAAGTTAAAGAGATTTAAGGAAAACGAGACCTTCGAAAATGTAATACAACCAACTAGAGCTGAGGTAGAAGAAGGATTTTTTCTAAAAGGTAAGTGGAAGGAGTTTTTCAAAAATGACAACCCAATAGTATTGGAATTGGGCTGTGGAAAAGGAGAATATTCTGTTAACTTAGCCAAACAGAATCCAGATAAAAATTTTTTAGGGATTGACATCAAAGGAGCTCGTTTTTGGAGAGGAGCTAAAACTGCTATTGAAGAAGGTGTTTCTAATGTAGCTTTTTTAAGGACACAGATCGAGTTGGTAGATTTGATTTTTGCTGAAAATGAAGTGTCTGAAATATGGATAACCTTTCCAGATCCTCAAATAAAGTATAAACGAACCAAGCATAGAATGACCAATACCGAGTTTCTTAAGAAATACAAGCTTATTTTAAATGAGGACGGTATTATTCATTTAAAAACTGACAGTGAATTTATGCACGGTTATTCTTTAGGCTTATTGCACGGTGAAGGACATGAAGTACTCTATGCACATCACGATGTGTATAGTAACGAATATTCGCCTAAAGAAGTGACAAGCATTCAGACATTCTATGAACAACAATATCTTGAAATGGGTAAACCAATAACCTACATAAAATTCAGACTCAATTAGTATGGAGATAACTACCCTCATGCTATATGGTTTTGTATTGTCTTTTTCTGGAGTTTTACCTCCAGGAATTATCAATATCAATACTGCCATTATAAGTGTAGAAAAAGGGACTTCTAAAGGAGTTGTTTTTGCACTTGGCGCATGTCTTGTGGTTGTGTTTCAGGTATTAATATCTGTTTTGATTGCCAAGCACATCAATATGGATGATTCTGTAATTCTGATGTTTGAGAAAATAGCAGTGTTTATTTTCTTCGTCCTTGCGGTGTACTTTTTTCTTTGTGCAAAAAAGCCTCCCAAGAGAAATCCCATTGCAGAAAATTTAAATCGTAAAGCTTTTTTAAAGGGAGCCTTTTTTTCTGCCATTAATTTCTTTCCATTGCCGTATTATATTGGTTGGAGTAAATGGTTGAATTTTAGAGGAAAGTTTGACTTTACGAATTTGAATATTGCCCTTTTTATCTTCGCGGTTATTTTAGGAACTTTTATAGCAAACTATTTATACATTATCTTCTTTAGACGCTATAAAGCAAATCCAGATAAATTCTCAAAAAGAGCCAATTACGCCTTGTCAATTTTAACGTTCTCGATAGCAGTTTTTGTTTTGGTTAAAGTAAATCTTTAAATGAATAATGGAAAAGAATTTTTTTGAAAGGGTTTATGATGTGGCCAGACTAATTCCTGAAGGAAGAGTGACTTCTTATGGGGCTATTGCACGCTATATTGGAGCGGCAAAAAGTGCTAGAATGGTAGGTTATGCCATGAATGCTTCATCAATAGATGAATCTGTTCCAGCACACCGTGTAGTGAACCGTAAGGGAATCTTAACTGGAAAGCATCATTTTGAAGGAATTAATCTGATGCAGCAATTATTGGAAAATGAAGACGTTGAGGTGATTGATAATCAAATTCAAAATTTTGACACGCTTTTTTGGGATCCGAATAAAGAGCTGTAATTATTCCTAAAAAAGTTTTTTCCTACGTATCTTTGTAATTAGTTTAAAATAAGAATAATGAAGTTAGACAGAAAAGAAATTCTAAAAACATTAGAAGCTATTTCAGTTCCAGGTGAAGGGAAGAATATGATAGAAAGTGGAGCAGTTCAAAATGTGATCACTTTTGCAGATGAAGTTGTGGTAGATATTAATATTGGAAACCCTACAATGCAGGCTAGAAAAAAAGTGGAAGCTGCTATTACTCAAATTATTCATCAGAAAATTTATGATCAGGCAAAAGTAAAAGTCAATGTTAAAGTTGAAGTGCCAGAGAAAAATGAAATAAAAGGAAAAGCCATTCCAGGTATTAAAAATATTGTAGCAGTAGCATCTGGTAAAGGGGGAGTAGGAAAATCTACAGTAACAGCCAATTTAGCTGTTTCTTTAGCTAAAATGGGATTAAAGGTTGGTGTATTAGATGCCGATATTTATGGGCCTTCTATGCCTATCATGTTTGATGTAGAATACGAAAAGCCAATTGCAATTCAGGTAGATGGAAAATCTAAAATGAGGCCTGTTGAGAACCATGGTGTCAAGATGTTATCGATAGGATTCTTTACGAAACCAAATCAGGCAGTAATTTGGAGAGGTCCGATGGCAGCTAAAGCCTTAAATCAAATGATATTTGATGCAGATTGGGGAGAATTAGATTTTTTATTATTGGATTTACCTCCAGGAACGGGAGATATTCATTTATCAATCATGCAAGCCTTGCCAATTACAGGAGCTGTTGTGGTAAGTACGCCTCAAAATGTAGCTTTGGCTGATGCCAAGAAAGGTGTGGCTATGTTCCAGCAAGAAAGTATTAATGTCCCAGTTATTGGAATAATAGAAAATATGGCGTATTTTACGCCTACTGAATTACCAAATAACAAATATTATATTTTTGGTGAAGAAGGGGCTAAGTATTTAGCTCAGGATTTAGAAGTACCGTTTTTAGGAGAAATTCCGATTGTACAATCTATTCGAGAAGCAGGAGATGTTGGGAGACCAGCAGCATTACAAACAGCGACTCCATTAGAAAAAGCATTTGAAGAATTAACTAAAAATGTGGTTACTGAAACAATTAAGAGAAATGAATCATTGCCACCAACAGAGGCAATAAAAATAACAACAATGGCAGGCTGTGCTGCTGTAAAAAAGTAAAACTATGAGTTCTGAAGAATTAAGAGCAAATGTTGAAAAGGCCTTGGAAGAGATTAGACCTTTTCTAAAATCTGATGGAGGCGATATCTCTTTGGTTTCTATAGATGGAGATTCTTCTGTGAAAGTTCGTTTAGAAGGAGCTTGTACCCCCTGTAGAGTCAACCAGTAGACGTAATAGACTGCAG
>JABSPN010000186.1 GCA_013214425.1 Flavobacteriaceae bacterium
CAAGGGTAATGAATGAATTTAGCCGTGATCTACAGCCGCGCCATTTTAGGTATTAATGCACCGTTAATTACCATCGAAGTGCACATTAGCGAAGGACTACCTGGTTTTACCATTGTTGGATTACCAGAAACATCAGTAAAAGAAGCCAAGGATCGGGTCCGCAGCGCGTTAATGAATTCTAATTTTGTAATGCCAGCCAAACGCATCACCGTCAACTTGGGACCAGCAGTGTTACCATAGTTACCATACGGCGCGCAACTATGGGTTTATGTTATGATTTATGTATACAGCAGGGTTTCAAGTACAAAACAAATTGAGGGGTTATCTCTAAGCCTACAAGGAGATCAGGAGCTTTTGAATAAAATAGCTCTTGAATATAAAACCGAAATATCATCGACCGTTTACCGTGATGAAGGAAAATCTGCATTTAGAGGTAAAAATTTAGAAAGCGAACTTGGGACTCTTATATCTGATATTGAGAATGGAAAAATAGTTGCTAATGATATAATAGTGATGCGTCATCTTGATAGGTTATCCCGTTTAGCTCTGGTAAATGCAATGACTGTTTTTACTAATATTCTGAGTTATGGCGTTAAGATCTACACGACTATGGATAATCGCGAGTATAGTCAACACGGAAAAAATGCTTCTATATCCATGATCTTGGCTACACTCGCATTCCAACTATCCAATGAAGAATCAATCAAAAAATCTTATCTTACGAATACTTATAGCGTAAAGCGTGTCCAGCAATTTCAGAACGGTGAAAGAGGAGACAACGGCGCGAGCTTTGATATCGGGGTCGGCGGTATTCCATTCCATTGTAGGGTTGATAATAAAACAGTTGTTAAACATGAACTGCACTTTCCCGTCTGTCGAGAACTTGTTGATTTTGCCTTAGCTGGTAATGGGATTAGTCGATGCAGAGATTGGCTGGAAGACACGCACGACATTAAATATACTAAGCAAGGTGTGAGTGGCATTTTAAAATCCCATAGTCTATACGGTAAATTAATTGTCAAGATTCAGGATCGTGATGCAATAACGATGCACAAGGAAAAATCTAACCAAGACATGTATATTACCAATACCTATAACCTTGATAGCTATTACCCAGCCGTATGCACAGAAGCCGAATATTATCTGCTTCAACATAATCGACAAAAAAGCAACTCAAATGGAAATCGCAAAAGTTATACTCTTCTGGCAGGTAAAAAAATGCTCTTTTGTGGCGAGTGTAACTCATCGTTAAGTGCAAACCATACCACAGGCAAAAAAGGGGCGGTGTATTACAGCTGTATTAATCAAAAATGTTCATTAACTGAGAAAATTTACACTGTGGATCGTATCGTGGTTGATGCTATCTGCCAGTACTTGTTAAGCGAGTCCTCAATTGATGATTCAAAAATTAATTCATTAGAGCAAGAGTTGCTATCAAAATCAAAGATATATGATAAAAATCAAGACTTAATACTTGAAAACCCAGACATTTTTAATAATAATTTCAAAATAAAGCTTTCAAGTATGAAGCGCGATATTGATAACATAGAACTTGAATTGGAAGCAGAGCAGAAAAAAATATTGCTTGTATCTGAAAGCAAACTTACGATGGAATATGTTAAGTCGTGGGGTGATAAAAAAGAACTCATTGTTAACGGCGACAGCAATTACAATCGTGATAACGGTGAGAAGATCGCAAAATTGGTAAAGAGAATTAATATCTTTTCAGACGGACTGATTCATATATTACTGATAGATAATGAGTCAATTTATTATTATCTACCAGATCAAATTAAAACTACTGGCCGAAGAATGGCATTGCAACTACTGATCAATGTTGCTGAAGATCCTGTGTATCAAAATATGAAGAATAATCCAATTTTCAAAATGACTACATTCACACAGGCCGAAATATTAAACAAAGATTACCGCTGTCATATTGATGATATTCATCCAGATTTACTTAAACTCTATAGTGAAGAATCGACACGATTTACAGCCTTAGATAAATTTGTAAATAACATCCTTGATTATGTGGCTAAGAATGATTTCTTTTTATTCAATAAAAAATATCTGGCTAATAATCACGGCTGTTCAATTACTGATAAACAGTGGCAATCCCATAAAACTCGCGCTAAAACAATGCTGATAAATAAAACATATGTGTATTCGGTAAAGTTCATAACAGAGAAAGGAAACCATACCGAGATACCAGTAGTCGGTGGACTTTTTTTTGACTTAGTATTACCTACTATTTCTCGGTGCATAAATGCAAAAGAAATAATATCTTATTCATTAATTACTGAATAAATAGCATAACAACGCCCATTTCAAGGGCTTTTTGACTATTATTGATATGATATTAGGTAAGAAATAATTATAAGAGCGTAGCGATTGCACGCAGTGCTAAACTATTATTGAATCCCTGCGGGATAACTCGCTTCACTCGTTGTAATTATTCTTGATAGGATTTTTATTAGAACTATGCAAACCTCAATATGGTATATAATTTATCATATTTTTACTTTCCAGTCAAGTGAAACGTGATCTGCATCACACTATCATCATTCATACAACTCATATTATTATCTTCAATACAGTATCCCTACCCGTCGTTATAATGTCCCTAAATATTGATATAACCACATTATTATCAATAAGGTAACAACATGAACGATTATCAACAATACAATAGCGGCAACTATACGGACGAGTATGGTGAATTGATTCACGAGCATATCCACCCCCATCTGGATGAAGATGACAAGACTGAACTGCTTGAGCATCATAACGATATGCCTGACTTCACAAAGATCATTCAGGCCAGAATTAACAACGGTGAAATCAATGTACAGCAAGCAAATCGAGAGTATATCCGACTAACTGAAAATTACATAAACGGTCGTAAATTCAACGCAATATTAGCAGCAGATCAACAAGCATCATCACAAAATATAATGTTTCATCCTAAATCAAATAATCCTGAATTGGTTGATAATCGTGGTCATGCTTATAAAGTAGGCGAAAGAGAATATCTTGATGATGTGGGTAGACCGCGCCCAAATCGAGGCACATTCGGATTTAAGAAAAAGGATTCATCAAGGCGTATAAACAGTAATATTCCAACACCTATTTCTAAGACTGTTAACGGCATTCGTCATAGAGCTATACCTGTTAACCAAAGAACTAACCGTTATTCAAAAAAATTGACGAAAAAAATGCATAATGCTGGACAATTTGATATTAGATTTGATGCTCGAACTATACCCACAACAATCAAAATCAACCCTCAAGAATTAGAATTGCTACAGAATTATTTCGGGAATGATACCGATGGAAAACCCCGTACTGTTTATAATATCGTTCAAAATATTTTGGTTGATGCTGAGATTAAATCAATATTAAAATCTACATCACACTAAGTGCGATAATGCGATAATGCGATAATGCGATAATGCGATATTATCAACGGATGATCTAGAAAAGCCTACTAACACCCAATAAACACTCCATATTCAAGTAATACTCAGGCTATTTAACTAGATAGCATGAGTTATTTTACATTTAGATGATTTTTTATGGCATGAATCACAAATTCAATTTATCCAGAGACATATTATGTTTAAGGTACGCTATTAAACTAGGAAAAAGAAAACAATGGCTCAACATTATGATATAGATATGATTCATCACGTATGCGATTATAACTCTTACTATAAAGAAGGCGTGAAGAATCCCTACATTGATCACTACACGTATAAGATAATGGATTTAAAAGAGCCATCACAAAGAGGTCATAACGCAGCTATTCTACATTTCGCACCAAAACTTAATTCTGGTATTAATGCTCTAGCGAATTCGCTAAACATCCGCACACTACAAATAGCTATAGTACCATCATCAGAGAAGGATAAACGCTCAGCTGGTCTTGAGACTTTGATAACACACATCAATGGTACAAGGGTTATTTACGACCCTAATTTCTTAGTTCGTGATCACACAGTACCTAAAGCACATCTTGGTGGTGATCGAAGTTATGACCGAAATATCAATTCAGTGTCCGTTCATAATGCACCGAGTAAAGATATTCCACTAATCTTACTAGATGATGTATCTACTACAGGGAATAGTTTATACTCTTGTCGTGAAATACTTAAGAATGTGGGCGTAAAAAAGGTGTATATGATAGTAATTGGTCAAACGGTTTAATTATGGAATCGATGGATATACAAACTCTATTCGCACTAGCGTTACAGTTTCAAAAAACAAAACCTAACGATCTTTATCAGTTATTATCAGTTATTGATTACACCGATATATCATCTATTAGTGATTTAAAAACGGCGATCGAATCAATCGGACGTATTGACCTGTTCCCTGAAGAAAAGTCTTGGAACTATGCGGTGGGCATTGATGAACTTAACAATCAGAATGATGTTAAGTCTTTTTCGATTGTATCTGAAAAGTATCCTAGTCATCTAAAAGCAATTAACAACCCACCAATCGTTCTACATGTGCGTGGTAATGTTGACTTGCTATCGACAATTAATGGTATCGCTGTAGTTGGTTCAAGAAACACAAGTAAAGCTGGCGTTATTATTGCCAATAGAATCGCATCACAAGCAGTTGAAAAAGATTGGGTTGTTGTTAGCGGATTAGCTCTTGGTATCGATGCAGCGGCTCACAGCGGAGCATTATCGGTCGGTAAACGGGGAGCAACAATTGCTGTGCTTGCACATGGTCTTGAAACAGCAAGACCTGTCAGCAATAAGAAACTAGGCTTTGATATTCTTGAAAATGGTGGAGCATGGGTTTCAGAACACGCAATAGGTGTTCCAGCCCATCGTAATCACTTTGTACCACGCAATAGAATTCAACTGGGTTTATCGGTTGGTTCTATTATTGTTGAAGCAGAAGAAAAAAGTGGTTCTATTACGCAGGCTAAATTCTGTGTACAACAAAAACGCCCTCTTTTTGCTGTCGTACCCGAAACCCCAAAGAATCCATTAAAACTAATATGCTCAGGCACGCAAATGTTAGTTGCACAATTCGGTGCTAATCCACTTACTTCTAAGCGTGATTATCCAGATATGTTTGATAGATTTGAACGTCAGCGAATGTTAATGCAATCACTTTAATTTTATTAGCCGTCAGAATAAGGCGGATTTTAAATAATGTTAGATCTATGCATAACTTAATTCTCTTACAATTATCCTGCTAATGAATTTGCATAATGCTTAATAGCGTGGTTTTAGTCCTTGTTTATTAATTTGTTATACATTTACTGCGGTAAACATCGCTTTATGCTTTGCCTCTCGTTTCGCTCTAAGATCATTGATTTTTTTATTTTCCATATTTAAATATTCAACTATATCCCAACTCGATATTCCATTTTTAGGAATATCGTATTTCTTTCGAAGCTTTCCAGTTAACTCTGAAGCCATTAAACCAAGCTTTGTATACTGATACCGCCGTTCCTCAAATCCTTCGAAATAATCAGGCGGGTTTGCAGCATATTCAAATGTACTACTTATAAAATTATTGGCATCTTTGATTACATTAGAGAAATACAATATTTCATACATGAGATCTGGAGGTAAGGACTTCCAGTTTACATCTTCAAGTTGAATTTTAAGTTCAGGAGTTGAAACTTGAGGTCTCGAATAACCTTCTGAGTCAGTCTGGCCATGACACAGCCCGTCATCACCAACAACTGATGTACATCCTTCCATAAATGAATCAAAAATACATATCAGACGTATAGCTAAATACTCTGCTTCTTTCTTTCGTGATCGTCGCTCAGCATAGACTTCTCTCACGAAGTTTAGAATTGCACCAAGGGCAACACCAGCTAAACCAAAAATATATTTCTCATCCATACAAACTATCCCTTTAAATATTTATGAATACGTCAAACTCAGCTGCTTGTTAGCATATTTATTTTCCAAGTTTAAAAAGTGTTGGATTTCGCCAATTCCAGACTACTTTGTTTGATTCATCTTCATTGAGGGGGTCGTAACTCTTGTCAATTTTCTCTTTATTCTTATCCAGATCTTCAATATCAATTGATGTTAATGAAAAACTATATCGATTGTCTATTAAATTGAATTTCTCAGGGGATTCTATCTCAACAATTGCTTCATACTGGCCTTGTTTCCAAGAAAATGAATGCTTTATATAGCTAAACATCTCTGACATTTCTGGACTTTTTAAAAATTCTGGATAGTCAAATGAATCTTGATCTTTGATTTACGTCATTATTTTTATGGCCTTTGATTCACATTCAAACTTACCATTAAGAAACGCGGTCTCTTGACATTTAATATATCTTTCTTCAATAGCATTTTGACTTAATTTGATAGCCAATACTGAATGCTCTTTAT
>JABSPN010000187.1 GCA_013214425.1 Flavobacteriaceae bacterium
TATTGGCCCCGATATTGGCATGACATTCACATGTGTTAATCGTATGTCTGGTTTAGCAATAGCCAACTTCATAGCCGGATCACCTATGTAAAAAATCACTTTTCCATTATTAGCAGATACTGAAACATTATTTTTAGTTGCCGCTAAGGCTTCAGCTATGGTTGGATACTCGCTTAATCCATAAGCGAATAATTGTTCTGAGAAAACCTGATTAGCACTTTGACCTACCGATACAAAAATCTGTCTTGTTGTCGTTACTAAAGACACCGCTCCTCCAGTTGGGTTCCAAAAATTAAATTCTCCCGCTGTAGGCCTTTCAGGATTATCAAATCGAGTATACTCACAAGTAATGGTAACAAACAAGTTGTTTCTACAAATATTGTTTATCTCCTGAGAGTCTGTTTTTTCAAAAATACGTTCGGCTGCTAATCCATCTTCTCCTCCATGCCCAAAATAATTAACCATTAAAGCACCTACCTCAATCGCATCCCTCATTGCTTGATTTACTCTTGGGTAACGATCTCCTCCTGGAGAAGAATCCTGAACAAAAGAATCTGAATGTATCTTTGTGATATTAAAAAAAGGTCTTTCTGTTTCTATAGTATCAGCTAAAGCATCTAATCCGAATTGAAGTCCTTGATCTCCATCATCGGCATCATCAGAAACAAAAACAAGTGTATTTCTCCATCTTCCTCTTGCTTCCTCTTGATAATACCCTAAAATTTTAGATATCATTTGATTAGCTTGCTGAGGGCTATCAGCTAATATCCTTCCTACAGCCAAATCCATCAAATCATCTTGACCTAGAGCCCCTTCATCTGGATCCATCATCACAAAGAAATCATCTGACATAAAACCTGAAGCTAAACTATATGAATCTAATGCATGAAAAGTTGGCGCTATATTGGTATTCCCGTTTATTCTGTCTTTGTAGTCATAGGATGCGTCTCCGAAAATACATAAGTACTTCACTCTATTCTCTGGAGCCGAGGCATTATCGTAAATGTATTTTACTAAATTCCTTATCGCTGCTATATCGGCATTCCCAGTATTAAATTCAGTATAAATATCTTCTAAGGTCACCACCTTAACATTTAATCCGTTTGCAATATGATAATTAGCCAATCTATTAGTTTCAGAAGCCAAAAACTCTGGAGTCACCATTAAATAATCTATATCCTGAAAAACTCCTTGACTGTTTTGAAAAACAGTTCCTTTTATATTAATGTTATTTACTCTAGGACTACCTTCAATCGTTGGTGTAAACAAATCGGTTGTCGCTACTGCCTGATAAAATCTCTCATCTCCCATATTAGCAAGAAAAGAAAATGTTGCTCCTTGATCATTAGGCTTACTAGTAATGTTAAATCGGTCTGTAATATCCCATACTTGTTCAATATTCGTCGCATTTGATATTACATATTCTCCTATTCCCGATAAGGCTAAAACATCTGGGTTACTAAATTCAAACTGAGTCGCATCTGCAGTTAACTGACTAACAGCTTCAACTGAAATATAGTCTAATTAGGCTTCTGAAGCTGGATTTCCATTGTTATTATAATCCAAAACGACATTCATTGTTGAAGACGTTGGTGTAAACAGAGAGTTTGTCGAATCTGCTCTTGCAACGATTGGCCCTCCAACAGAAGTGAAATTGAGAATATCGATAACAGCAGCATCGATATTGATTTGCATACTTGTAGGGGAATCTGCAGTAGAAATAGCGTTTACTTTTATCCTACCTTGACGTGATGTATCAATATTCGGAAATTCGAAAGGAAAAGTTTGCACATTCTCTACATCAAAATCTTCCCCAAACCATCTTCTACCAATTTTTGTAGGAGTTTGATCATCATTTTCATGAAACTGAAAATCTAAAAATGTATCTATCGTTTCATTTGGAGTTCCAACTGGTTCGTTTAACTGTGTTATTCGCTTCCCATTTTGAGCATTGACATTTAAATAATAAAATGTGTTATCTATATAGGAATTGATATTTGTATCACTTTCTTCATTCCAACCTTCGTGTCCTACAGCATAAAATAGAATGTAATCTCCCGAATCAAAAGAGCCATCATTTTCTCCTACTACCTGAATAGCAATTTCTTCAGGATCGAAAAATAAGTTTTCAGCGTTAGTAAAAGGCATAGCCTTACCTCCTCTTCCAAAAATCCTGATCGTTTGAGGGTTTATATTCGAAGTATTTATACCCAAACTACTTAAGAATCCAGCATCTATTCTAAACACTCCTGTTCGATGAATAGAAAAACGATACCAATCTCCAGAAGACAATACTGAATTAGTTATTGGTTGATTACTGAAAGTGTTTTGAGAAAAATTACTCGCATTTTGATACGAAACATCAAATGACACCAATCTCTTTATTACTCCTGATTCTTTAATAATAGGATTTAACCTAAGCATAGCATAACGCTTATCTCTAGCTAGGCCATTACTCAATACTGGGTTAATTGAACTCAACAACTCGTCACTATTCAAATCAAGCAGTCTTGAAGTTGAGATAGTTTCAAAAACTGGATTAACTATCTGAATAGAGGCTTCGTTTATGGGTTGATTAACCTCCCATTGTTTAACAAAATCCAACCTACCCTCTGGATGTATCACAAAATTCTCCTCATTAAAATAAGGTGATTTCATTTTCTGATAATCATTAGAAAATAACTTTTCATCTTCCCATTTTAATTCAACAGAAAAGTTTTGAGAAAACCCCAAGGAAGACAACAAAATGCCCAGTATGACTATGAAGTTCTTTTTCATCATTGCTAAATACGTCACATATAACGTAAAAATAATCAAGTTATTTTATGCAAATTTCAAAAATACAATAATAAATCATTTAAAAGCCCGTTATCTTAATTAAATTAATTTCATTGTATGGCTGTTAAAAGAAATAATTTTTAAAAAAACATTGCTAAATAATGTATAATTATTATATTGCGGACTTGTATAAATGATCGATAATCAAATTTTGACTATGAGAAACTTTATGGCTTTAAAGATTTTAGTTGCCCTAGCTATATCTTTAAATTTAACCAGTTGTAAAAAAGGCGGTTCTGACAAAAACAGTTCTAGAGCCACAGGATGGAAAATAAATGCTAAAGAAGGTGGATTCCAATACAACACCAACTTTAAGGAGCAGGAAACTCCTCCAGGAACAGTATTTGTTGAAGGCGGAACATTTACTATGGGTAAAGTTCAAGATGATGTAATGCACGATTGGAACAACACACCAAACCAACAGCACGTTCAATCTTTCTACATGGACGAGACTGAGGTAACCAATTTAATGTACTTAGAGTATTTAGATTGGATCAAGAGAGTTTTCCCACCAGAAGAAGAACAATTTAGAAACATATACAATGGAGTTATTCCTGATACATTAGTTTGGAGAAACCGTTTAGGATATAACGAAGTAATGACGAATAACTACTTACGTCACCCAGCATATAGAGAATACCCTGTTGTTGGTGTTAGCTGGATTCAAGCTACTGAATATGCAAACTGGAGATCTGACAGAGTTAATGAGCATGTCCTTGAAAAAGAAGGTTATTTAAAAGAAGACGCTCGTTATACAGACACAAATTCTTCAAGCATCTTTAGTACAGAAGCTTATATAAACAACCCATCTGATTCTTACGGAGGAAACGAAGAAGTATTAAAAGGAGGCAAAAAGACAAGTAAAGCTACTGACAGTACTAGTGGAGTATTCGCCAATAGAGAATCTGGAGTTTTACAACCTGACTTCAGACTTCCTACCGAGACTGAATGGGAATATGCTGCTTTGGGTCTTGTAGGTATCAGAAGCTATAACGTTTACAGAGGTCGTAAGAAATATCCATGGGATGGATTATATACACGTTCTGGAAAGAGAAAAATAAGAGGAGATCAAAAAGCTAACTTTAAACAAGGCGATGGTGATTACGGAGGTATTGCTGGATGGTCTGATGACGGAGCAGATATCACTAATGCTGTTAAATCTTACGAGCCAAATGATTATGGATTATATGACATGGCTGGTAACGTAGCTGAATGGGTAGCTGATGTATACAGACCAATCGTTGATGATGCATTTAGTGATTTCAATTACTATCGTGGTAATGTTTACATGAAAAACAAAATTGGTGAAGATGGTAAAGTTGTTTTAGTTACTGAAGATTCTATCCAATACGACACATTGAATGATGGTAAGATCATCGCACGTAACTTCCCAGGTGAAATTATAGAAGTCCCTGTTGATGAAAACGAAACTTATTTAAGAACAAACTTTAACAAAAGTAACCATATCAACTATAGAGATGGTGACAAGGCATCTTCTAGAAAATTTGAAAGCTTCGGAGATGATGATGAAATAGATGGAAATGATCCAGATGATTCTGGAAAGATGTACAATGCTCCTAAGCACTCTATTGAAGTTGATTCTGCTTCCAATAGCTTACTTAGAGAGTATGACAAAAGTGAAGGTATGGGAAGAACTTCTCTAATTAATGATGAAGTTAGAGTATACAAAGGAGGTTCTTGGAAAGATAGAGCTTACTGGTTAGACCCTGCTCAACGTAGATTCTACCCTCAAGATAAGGCAACTGATTACATTGGATTCAGATGTGCTATGTCTAGAGTAGGTTCTAAATCTAAAGACAGAAAAAAACCAAGAAACTAGTTTTCTCAACATCAAAATATCATTAAAGCCCTTAATAATAAGGGCTTTTTTTATGACCTAATCAAATATGAGTATCCCAGAACTATATACACTATTTCAAGATTGCACTGGTATCTCAACAGATACAAGATCAATTACAAAAGACAATCTGTTTTTTGCTTTAAAAGGAGAGAATTTTAACGGAAATAAATTTGCAGAACAAGCTTTAGAAAAAGGCGCTAAATATGTCATCATTGATGAAAAAGAATACCTGACTTCTAATCAAACTATTCTAGTTGATGATGCATTAACCTGCTTACAAGATTTAGCACAACACCACAGAAGAACTCTTGGAATACCCATTATAAGCATAACAGGAAGCAATGGCAAAACCACAACGAAAGAATTAATAAACACTGTTCTTTCACAGGGATACAATACTGCCGCAACAAAAGGGAACCTCAATAATCATATAGGTGTTCCGCTCACTCTTCTTTCAATGAACGAATCAACAGAAATAGCTATTGTGGAATTGGGTGCCAACCACCATAATGAAATAGCAATACTGTCCAATATCGCCGAACCAGATTACGGTTATATCACTAACTTCGGAAAAGCTCACTTGGAAGGTTTTGGAAGTGTCGAAGGAGTCGTCAAAGCCAAATCTGAGCTTTATGATTATCTAAGAAAGAACAACAAAATGGCTTTTGTCAACTTAGACGATCCAAAACAAGCTAAACAAGCTGAAGGCATTCAATTAATCACTTTTTCTTCAGCTAAAGAAAGCACCATTCACATCAAACTAAACTCGGCAGATCCTTTTGTTGAAATAAACTTTGACAAGACCAACATCAAAAGTAATCTGATCGGGAACTATAATTTCAACAATATAGCTGCAGCTGTTTGTATAGGTAACTATTTTAAAATTAGCACCGAAAAGATTCAAAAAGCTATAGAAAAATATACACCAACAAACAATCGATCACAAATTATTCGCAAAGGAGAAAAGGAAATTATTTTAGACGCCTATAATGCTAATCCGTCTAGTATGGCAGCTGCACTAGATAATTTTTCTCAGCTGCAAAAAGACTGTAAAGTAGTTATCCTAGGCGATATGTTTGAATTAGGAAACACCAGCGCTATAGAACATCAGAAAATTGTTGATTATCTCGAGGAGTCAGATTTTGATAAGATTCTCCTTTTTGGAGAGCACTTCGAAAAAACAACTCACAGCAATAAAATCATCACATATCACAAACTTGACGTTGAAAAATTCTCAGCAGTCATTCCTCATAATGCCACTCTTTTAGTTAAAGGATCCAGGGGTATGGCTCTAGAAAGAGTGATTGATTTGATTTAAAAGCTAAAAAGAAATCATACATAATTCTGAAGTAATTACTTCGGGACACTTTTTGCCAAAATCTATAATATTCGCTTCGCTCGCTTTCAAATATAACTATATTATATTGGATGCTGATAGCCTCAGTGATAGGTGTCGTCAATTAGTCTAGCCACTTTGGCACTGCTCTGTCTCCCTTGGAGTTTTGTTCTCCATTCATTCGACTCTCATTTGTATTGCTTCCCTTGGATTGCGTTTATCTATGCTCATTCGACACGCGTTCTGCTGTTTTATTG
>JABSPN010000188.1 GCA_013214425.1 Flavobacteriaceae bacterium
TTTCCTGCCTTTCTTTATCAAAAGAAAAGCTTATATCTTGTATAGCTTGTTTGTACTCTCCATTTCTTTTGTCGCTACAGTGATCTATTGTAATTTAATTTCTAAATGTAATTGTAATCTGGACACCTGCCTGTCTAAGTATTTATGGCAAACTATTTTTCCATTAATCTTTCTGTCGTTCAGCAGCTTAATCTTAAGAGTCTTTGAAAAGCAAAAAGAATTAGAGGCTTCAAAATCCAAAGCGTTAGAAATGGAATTAAAGTTTTTGAAATCGCAATTAAATCCCCATATCCTATTCAACAACCTCAACACTATTTACTCCTATTCCTTAGAAGAGTCAGAAAAAGTTCCTGAGATGATCTTGAATTTATCTGATAGTTTAAAATACGTATTAAATGAAAGCGAGAACAAATGGGTTACTTTGGAAAAAGATTTAAATTATATTGACAACTATATCGATTTTATGACCTTGAGAAGTGAGGGAGTTAAAGAGGTTACCTATCGAAATGAAGTCGGTAAAAACGATTTTAAAATCACCCCATTATTGTTGATTTCGATTATTGAAAACGCTTTCAAGCACAGTAGTAGCAATGACAAAAAACCAGCTATCAATATTACGATATCTCTTGATAAAAATGAATTGAACCTTGTTGTGTATAACGATTACGAAGAAAACAACAGTTCCGAATATTCTTCAGGAATTGGTTTAGTCAATCTTAAAAAAAGATTGGACTTAATGTATATAAATCGTCATACTCTTATCACTGAAACAATAGGCAACATTTACCATGTTACATTAAAATTAAGCTTATCATGAATTGTGTTATTATAGAAGATGAAATACCTGCGCAACGTATCCTGAAAAACTATATAGAAAAGCTTTCAGATTTAAATTTAATCGGAACATTTAATTCGGCTATAAAAGCTAATGACATACTGACTAATCAAGGTGTAGATATTTTATTTTTAGATATTAATCTGCCCGATTTATCAGGAATGAATTATTTAAATATTTTGAAAAACCCACCATCGGTAATTATCACAACTGCCTATCCTGATTATGCTGTAGAAAGTTTTGAAAAGGAAATGATTGTCGATTACCTAATGAAACCTTTCCCTTTTGAACGATTCCTCAAAGCTGTCAATAAAGTCAGTCAAAAAAACATGACTAGTTCTTCTAAGTCTAGCGCTTCTGATCACATCTTTATCAATATCGATAAAGCTTTACACAAAGTATACCTCGATAATATTCTGTATTTAGAGTCTGAACACAATTACATTACCGTATACACAACAGAAAAGAAATATACCTTTATCGATACCTTAAAGTCCTGGGGACAAAAACTTACATACCCCAATTTTATACAAATTCACAAAACTTATATCGTTAATCTGGATAAAGTTGACAAGTTGATTGGAAATACGGTAAACATCAGTCAAAAAACAATACCTATAGGACGTACATTTAAAAATAATCTTATCGAGAGATTAAATATTTAAGTTAGTACTATATTTGCCTCCTTAAACAACAAGCATGAGTACAATAGCTATAATAGGTGGAGGGAATTTAGGAAAATCTATCGCGCAAGGTTTACTAACCCATAATTATAAGGCTTCTGATATTACTATTACTCGTAATAAAATAGCCTTACTTGACGATTTAAAAGCTCAAGGAGTTCAGGTGAGCAATGACAACATCACAGCAACTCAAGATGCCAATATCATTATATTAGCTATTAAACCCTATAAAATTACTGAAATACTTCGTGAAATCTCTCCAATTGTTGACGAAAGTAAAATCTTAGTTTCAGTAGTAAGTGATTTCAGAATTGAACAAATTGAAAGCAACCTAAGCACAACTCCTTCAATTGTCAGAGCGATGCCTAACACAGCTTCTTCTGTAAATGAATCGATCACGTGTTTGGCCTCTCAAAATGCAAGTTCAGAAGACATGAAAAAAGTGGAGAGCATCTTTAACTCTTTAGGAGATACGATTACTATTAATGAATCATTAATGGATGCGGCTACTGTGCTAGGCGCCTGCGGCATTGCTTATGTTTTACGATTTATCAGAGGGATGATTCAAGGTGGGATTGAAATCGGTTTTGATGCGCAAACAGCTACTAAAATTGCAACGCAAACGGTTAAAGGAGCTAGTGAATTATTACTTCAAAAAGGTAACCATCCTGAAGCCGAAATCGACAAAGTAACTACTCCTAAAGGATGTACCATTGCTGGTTTAAATGAAATGGAACACCAAGGATTTAGTTCGGCATTGATTAAAGGAATTAAAACCTCTTTTGATAGTATTTAAGGCTAAAAGTCGAGCTTGGGTCTTAGGCTATTTCTCGAAGTGCACATGACTAAATATTGTCTAAAACGATGCTGTAAAACAACAATGAAGTGGTCATATTAAAAAAATGAGTCATTATACTTTTAATCGGCTTGTTATTGCGCTGGAATTTGGTATTTTTGATTACATGTATGAAAATAATTTTCCTAATAAACGATATCGGCATACCTTAGAATTTCTAAAAAAACACATAGAAAAAAACGAAACTATTCTTGATTTAGGTGTAGAAAATCCATTCTCCGAAATCATGAAAAAGGAAGGATACGATGTCACCAACACCTCAGGAGAAGATCTAGACCTTGAATTCTCCTCTGTGCGTGACTCAAAAGCATCAACAGTTACATCGTTTGAGATTTTTGAACATATGCTGGCGCCATTAAATGTGCTCAGGGAAATCAAAGCAAACAAACTCGTCACCTCTATTCCCTTGCGTTTGTGGTTTGCTCCTGCATACAGAAGTACAACCGATAAATGGGACAGACATTATCACGAATTTGAAGATTGGCAATTTGACTGGCTACTAGAAAAAGCGGGATGGAAAATTATTTCACGTGAAAAATTTACTAACCCCGTTAAAAAAATCGGATTTAGACCCTTATTACGGAGTTTTACCATGCGTTACTATATCGTATACGCAGAACGAATTTAAGTACTTGAGAATTTATATTGTCATACCATCGCATAACGAAGCCAACTACCTTGGACAAACATTAGACAGCTTGGTGACTCAAAATCAGCAAGCTAATAAGGTAATCGTGGTTAATGATAACTCCACCGATTCTTCAGCAGACATCATTAATACCTATACTCAAAAATACCCTTTTATTTCAACAATAGATACGCTATCGTCCAACAAACATCAACCCGGTAGTAAAGTGATCAATGCATTCTACAAAGGGTTCAGGCTGCTTGACAACAACTATGATATCATCATGAAATTAGACGCAGATATCGTATTACCCAAAAATTATTTATCGCGAATTGTTGCCATGTTTAACACCAACCCAAAAGTAGGAATGGCTAGTGGTTTGTGCTTCGTCAATAAAAATGGGACTTGGATCTATGAAACAATTGCTGATAAAAATCATGTTAGAGGCCCAATTAAAGCATACAGGAAACAATGCTTTCATGACATTGGAGGACTTCAGGCTTCGCTAGGATGGGATACAGCAGATGTCCTTTTGGCACAATATCATAAATGGCAGATCAAAACCGATAAAACACTGCATGTAAAACACCTCAAGCCAACTGGAATTAAATACAATGTAGTGAACCAGCAAGGAGCTGTTTTTAGAAAATTGCGTTATGGTTTTGTGATCACCTGTATCGCTGCCCTGAAAATAGCGTTAAATAAGAAAAATCCTAAATTGTTTTTTAATCTTATTTATGGCTACCTAAAACACGATAAATCTGAAGGCTATTTAGTGAACAAGGCTGAAGGGAAATTTATCCGTAACTTACGCTGGAAGAACATGCGTAAAAAACTTCTAGGATCATGAAATTACTCATTAGTCTATTCACCGTATTAGCGATTACTTTTTCTTGTGAAGATGAAGAAAAAAAAGCCCTTGAACTAGAGGAACAACGATTAAATGCCCGAATCGAACAACTTAAAGTTGATATAGTGCAACTAGATTATACTGTAAAAAATAAGGAGGCAGAAATTATTCTTATTGAACAGAAAATTGATAGCCTTAATGCCTTACTTTTGAGTAACTAGTCCCTAGTTCAAAAACAACTTATACTCACTCAAAGAGTTATCACCCTCATTTCGCATTTTACTTTTTCTAGACTTTTCAGAATTTAGAGTAAAACAAATCTAGTATGAAAAGGATTGCATTACTTATGTTGTTTACATCAACTCTTGTATCAGCTCAATCAAAAATTGAAACGATACAAACATGTAAAGAAGCGGCTCAATTTTTAAAAGAACACATTAATCGTAAGTATACTTTTTTATATCTCTTCAACCGGGAAGAACATGAAGATGCTATACAAACAGACGACTTAGACAGAAATGGGAAAACAGACCTGATCATCGAAGCGCAAGATGAACCCTATCACATGGTCATCTTAGATTTAGGAAACGAGGTTTACAAAAAGCTAGAGTTTGTTGAAAAGCAAGATTTTTTTAACACCGCTTCATTAAAAGAGATCACTACAATTAACCATGAAAAATTACTAATCTATGAAACCCCAATTTACATGAGTGATTTGGAATTCATACCAGACAAAAGTGCTATCATTGCCAAAAAAGAAATTGCAACCGACTCTATAACCTTAGTTAAAAAAGACAGTTTAGTTGTTAAATATGGTGAGTTGATTCAGTACAATGCAAAAAGAACACTTCCGAAGAAAATCAACAAAATAGAATTAACTTTTGCTAACTGTTATTGGTATTGTCCTGCCTATAAGATTTCAATCACTAATGATTTGAAGATTCAGTATTCCAATTTATCGAAGGGAATTCAGGAAACTTTTCAATCACAAGTGAATCGTTTTGCCTTTCTAAACCTTGAAACAATAGCTAGTTACTTAGAGGTTGAAAAACTACCTCATATACAATCTATATTAATTAATGACGGACAAGACATTTATATCGACATTATCTACAAAAATGGCGATTCATTGCGTCTAAAAAATCAAAGTGGCCAGATTAAACAACAGGAATTTTATCCGCTTTATGCAAAGCTTGTTGAACTGAAAACACAACTCTTTGCCAAGAATAATAAAGAAGTGCCTAATCATCATGAAATCTATATGGATAGAGCATCGTACTAAAATATTTAGTATATTAATGCTCTTAATTATCAAATCTTATGAAATATTTAATCTTTTTACTCTCGCTTAGTTTCTTTACAACTTTTGCCCAATCCACTAATAAATCTCTTGAATTAGTTAATCAAGGTGTTGCACAATATCAAGAAGGCGACTTCGATTCTGCCATAACTACTTTTGAAAATGCACTTAAATTGGATAAAGACACTTGGCAGGCTAGTTATCAATTAGGTTATTGCTATTTTGTCAAAAAAGAATATGATAAAGCCATAGAATATTGTGATATCGTATTAGATAAAGGTGAAGGAGAGTTCCTATCTAGAGCAGCAACAATTAAAGGGAACTCTTTAGATATATTAGGAAAACACGAAGAAGCCGTAAAAACATATACTAAAGCACTCAAGAAAAACAAAAAAGACTTTATGCTTTATTATAATCTTTCACTTACATATTATAATCAGAAAAATTTTGAGAAAGCCGAAGAGAATATTATTAATGGGTTAAAAATAAACGACAAACACGCTAGTAGTCATTTAATCTTAGCTTATATTAATTATGAACTTGGGAAAAAGACCCAAACCATTTTACCGTTATTCAACTTTTTATTGTTAGAAAACAACAGTTCTAGATCTAAGCAAGCACTAACTATCTTACAACAAGAAATGGTTAGAGGTGTTGAAAAAAAAGACGACAAAAATATCAATATAACCCTTGGGAACATTGGCAGTGAATTCAGTGCTGCAGAGATGACCCTTTCGTTATCTCATGCTAATAACTTAAGTGATCGAGAAGAAAATAAAGGAAAAACTGAACTTGATTTTTTTATAGAAAATACTTCTTTGTATTTTTCTGTATTGGATCCAGGGAAAAACGAAAAATCTTTTTGGCATGAATATTATGTAAGACTCTTTACTACTTTACATGACAAATCCTACGTTAAATCAATGTGTTATTTTATTCATAAATCATCAGATGAAAAAACTAAAATTGACTTATGGATCGATGAAAACCTTGATACTTTTAACGCTTTTGCTGACTGGTTTAATGCTTATGAAAGAATAAAAAACAACTAGTTTTCTAATACCTCTTCAAGCGTTACACCTGTACATCCATTAGGAAAAGCTATCCCCAGCAAAGAAGATATCGT
>JABSPN010000189.1 GCA_013214425.1 Flavobacteriaceae bacterium
AGTTAGTCTCACATGCTATAGATCGTATGAAGAACTTTAAAATATCTCAGATTCCAGTTCAAGATATTAATGGTTTTGTTGGCTCAATAGATGAAGCTGATCTATTCAAAGCATTTATTGATGATAAAGATATTGCCGATAAATTGATTAAAGATATCATGGGAGAGCCTTTCCCAATTGTACAAAAAAATGCTTCGGTTGAAGAGGTGTCTAAATTGATCACAAAAGAAAATCAAGCTGTTTTAGTTGACTTAGGAAATAAGGAATATCATATCATAACAAAACATGATATTATTAACAGCATAAGCTAATTTTTCTAAAAAAATATTAAAATTAAACCCTTATTGAAAAATTATGATTTTTTTGGTATGGTTTTAGCATAGTATTCTATATATTTACAATACGAACAGAAATTATGGTAAAAAAATACTTTTTAATAGCATTCTTATTATTCAGTTTCCTTGGGTTTGCACAACTTCAGGAGAATAATGCTGTTGAGGTATATCCAAACCCATTTAAAGATGCTGTTACCATCAAAATAGTTAAACCTGTTGATAATTTTAAGGTGTATGACATTCTTGGAAAACAAATAGTTTTAACTGATGATAAAGAGAAGTTAAAGAAGTTATTATTAAAACTTAAACCAGGAATCTATTTGTTAAAGGTTACTGACAAAAATGGTAATGTAGAAACAAAAAAAGTATTGAAACAATAAAGAAATATAACAAAATAAGTATCCAGAGCTCATTTATTCAAATGAGCTCTTTTTTTTGAATAAATCTTTTCATCTTGTGAAGGAATGTGATCTATTTTTCCAATGAAAGAAGAGTTTTTACAGTATGTATGGAAATCGAGAAAGTTTGATCAAAAAAAACTTAAAACTTCAAATGGATTAAATGTCGAGGTGTTGAATGTGGGGATTCAAAACTCGAATTCTGGACCAGACTTTTTTAATGCGAAAATTAGAATCGATAATCAACTTTGGGCAGGTAATGTAGAAATACAGGTAAGATCATCAGATTGGTATTTACATCAACATCAATTAGATGTCAACTATGACAATGTTATTTTATATGTAGTTTGGGAAGATGATGCAGCAATATTTGATAAGAATAATTGTCAGATACCAACACTTGAATTGAAAAATAAGATCGATCAAAAGCTAGAAGTCAATCATAAGCGACTAGTCAATAATCAAAATTGGATTCCTTGTGAAAAAAATCTGTCAAAAGTAGGCGACCTCACCTTGATAGGATTTAAAGAACGGTTGTTTGTTGAACGATTAGAAAGAAAGTCTATCGTAATAAAAGCGAGATTAGCCAAAAACAAGAATAATTGGCAAGAGACCTTTTATAGTTTGTTGTTACAGAGTTTTGGTTTGAAAGTCAATCAAGAGGCTTTTAGTTTATTAAGCCATGAACTACCTTATGATATAGTGAAGAAAGTTAGGGGTAATCTGCTAGATTTAGAAAGTTTACTTTTTGGACAAGCCAATCTTTTGGGAACTAATTCTCAGGAGTTCTATACTGAGCAACTTCGGGAGCGCCATAAGTTTTTAATGAAAAAATACCAACTTTCAGAATCTAGCATCAAAATGAATTTCTTTCGATTACGACCTTCTGGGTTTCCAACAATCCGTTTAAGTCAGTTTGCTAATTTGTACCATCAGCAGCAGCATCTTTTTTCAAAACTAATAGAAACGCATAGTTTAATCGATATAAGAAAGCTGTTTAAAATCAGTACTTCTGAATTTTGGACAATACATTACACCTTTAATAAAACCACAAAGAAGCGAATAAAGCAATTGTCAACTACATTTATAGATTCCTTAATCATTAATGCGGTAATACCAATTAAATATTGGTATTCAAAAACTAAAGGAATTGCTATAAACGAAGATGTTTTAGATTGTATTGCACAATTAAATGCAGAAAAAAATAATGTAGTTAAAAGATTTGAGATGTTGGGAGTTGCCGTAAATACAGCTGTCGATAGCCAATCGTTGTTAGAACTAAAAAGTCAATATTGTGATACAAAATCGTGTTTAAAATGTAATATTGGAATCCAGTTGCTGAATGAAAAGTAATTTAGTAATTTGCATTCGTAAATATGATAACAAGTATTAGACATTTTTTTGAGAAGAACGGATATGAAGTTTGTTCAAGACTAGCCGAAAAGTTAGGGATGCGAGCTAAGAATGTGCGTTTGTTTTTCGTCTATTTTTCCTTTGCAACCGTTGGACTTTCCTTTGGTTTGTATCTTACTTTAGCTTTTGTCTTAAAGCTTAAAGATTTAGTGTATACCAAAAGAACTTCAGTATTTGATTTATAATTATGCCCAACCTCTTCAAGTCCAGAATTTATATTGCCTTTCTCTTACTGTTTATGATTCTAATTTTCGGATCTACAGGCTTTGTTGTATTAGGAGATTTCGAGATTGTAGATGCTTTATACATGACTGTTATAACCGTAACAACAGTTGGTTTTGGTGAAGTATTACCTTTAGATGAAAAAACAAAAATCTTTACTATTTGCTTAATTTTGGTTAGCATGTTTGCTCTGGGTTATGTTATTTCTGTTATTTCAGAATATATTTTCAGTAAATCCCGATTAGAATTTTTAAAGTCAAGAAAGATGCAAAAACAAATCGACAATTTGGAAAACCATATCATCATCTGTGGTTTTGGAAGGAATGGAAGTCAGGCTTCAGAAAAATTAAGAGCCACTAAAAAAGCGTTTGTTGTTGTGGAGAAAAATCCGGAAATAGTCAAAATACATGAAGAAACAGATTGTTTGTTTGTTATTGGTGATGCATCTACAGACGAAACGCTTTTAAGAGCTGGTGTTAAAAGAGCACAAGCTGTTATAGCTGCGACACCAGACGATTCAGAGAATGCATTTATCATGCTTTCAGCCAGGCAATTAAATAAAAATTTAAAGTTAATTAGCAGAGCGACTCAGGAAGAATCAGCAAAGAAAATACGATTAGCAGGAGCAGACCATGTAATCTTACCAGATATTATTGGAGGAAATCATATGGCAACTTTAGTTGTGGCTCCAGATTTGATAGAATTTTTAGAGCGTTTAGGAGTTAGAGGGGAAACCATCGCTAATATAGAGGAGGTGGAAAGTGAGATCTTTATGGCAGAAAATAATGGAGGCACAACGATTAAAGATTTGGATATCAGAAAGAAAACTGGATGCACCATTATAGGCTTCAAAAGATCGAATGGAGATTATATCATTAATCCCGAACCAGAAACAATTTTAGAAAAGAATTCGAAGTTAATTGTTTTAGGTAGAGCAGATCAGATTACGAGCCTTAAAGAAATGTGTGATACATTTTAGAAATGCGATACTAAAGCGTTAAAATAATTTGAATATCCTTATTTTTTTTGGATATTGTCGCACCAAATTATAATAAATAAAAAACCTACTTAATAAAAGACTCAAAATGAGATTGAAAAATAAGAGTTTACTGGCAATACTCTTCACATTGTTGCCATTGATAACATTCGCACAAGAAAAGGGTATAGATCAACAAATCGACGAAGCTTTTGGAAAAGCTACAGGATGGTTTGTTAAAGCTATTTTTTATCAAATAGATTTTGGCGGAGGAGTAAAAGTATTTTGGGTGTTATTTCCATTGATAATAGGAGCTTTGTATTTTACAATCTATTTCAAGTTTATCAATTTTAGAGGGATAAGAACATCAATAAATATTGTTAGAGGGAAATACGATGAAATAGACCACCATGAAGCAATGCCAGTAGCTGGTGATCCAACACCAGGAGGTGATGCTATTGAGACTGCAGCTATTGAAGGTCATGAGGGTGAAGTATCCCACTTCCAAGCTCTAACAGCAGCATTATCAGCAACAGTTGGACTTGGGAATATTGCGGGTGTTGCAATTGCTGTTTCTATTGGAGGTGCTGGAGCAACTTTTTGGATGATAGTTGCTGGTTTTCTAGGAATGGCATCGAAATTTGTAGAATGTACCTTAGGTGTTAAGTATAGAGATATAGAATCTGATGGAACCGTATATGGTGGACCAATGTATTACCTTACTAAAGGGTTGAAAAATAAAAGTTTAGGAAAAATACTAGCTGTTTTATTTGCAATATTTGTTATTGGCGGTTCTTTTGGAGGCGGAAATATGTTCCAGGTGAATCAAGCTTTTCAGTTAGTTGAAAATATTACAGGGGGTGAATCCTCTTTCTTATATGGCAAAGGATGGTTATTCGGAATTATTATGGCTATTCTTGTTGGAATTGTTATTATCGGAGGAATCAAGAAAATAGCAAAAGTAACAGATAAAATAGTCCCTTTTATGGTTGTTATATATGTGGCGGCTTCATTATTTGTGATTTTTGCCAACTTTGATATGGTAGGTGATGCTTTTGCGCAAATCTTTGAAGGAGCATTCAGTCCAGAAGGTGTTGCTGGTGGAGCAATTGGAGTATTAGTTCAAGGATTTAGAAGGGCTGCTTTCTCAAATGAAGCAGGAGTAGGTTCTGCATCGATTGCACATTCAGCGGTAAAAACTAAATATGCTGCCTCTGAAGGTTTAGTTGCATTATTAGAGCCATTTATTGATACGGTAGTTGTTTGTACAATGACCGCATTAGTATTAATTATAACAGGTAATGTTACATCAGCTAATGCAGGATTAAATGATGCTCAGGCTATCCTACTAACTTCTGGTGCTTTTGAATCCGCTATTTCGTGGTTCCCATACGTATTAACTATAGCAGTTGTGTTGTTTGCATTTAGTACAATGATTTCTTGGTCTTATTATGGTTTTCAAGGTTGGGCTTATCTATTTGGAAGAAGTAAAAAAATGGAATATGCCTATAAAGTGATCTTTTGCTTATTCGTTATTATAGGTTCTGCAGCGAGTTTGGGTTCTGTAATTGGTTTTTCAGATGCGATGATTTTTGCAATGATGGTTCCTAACATGATTGGAATCGTATTGTTAGCTCCTAAAGTAAAAGATGAGTTAAATAAATACACTAAAGCTATCAAGTCTTTTAAAGAATAAATAGATATAAAAATGAAAATAAAAAAGTCCCACTTCAAGTTCAATAAAGGACAGAGGAGTGGGATTTTTCTGATATTTATATGTATTACTTTACTGCAATTGTTCTATTTTTTTTTTGATGTTGCTCCTGAAACATCTTTTGGAATAGATGATCTGGTTACTTATGAAAATGAAGTCGATTCTTTAAAGAAGATAAAAGCCGTAGAAACTCAGTTTACCATATTTCCATTTAATCCCAATTTCATCTCAGACCATAAAGGGTATATATTAGGAATGTCTTCTGAAGAAATTGATAGGCTCCATGAGTTTAGAAAACAAAATAAGTTTGTGAATTCGGCTAAAGAGTTTCAAAATGTCACTAAAGTTTCAGATTCATTATTAGCCGAGATAAAAGTGTATTTCAAATTTCCGAATTGGGCTAATAAAACAACAACATTCAGAAAAAATAAACCCTTTAAAAATAAGTTAAAGAGAACAGATATCAACACCGCTACTGAAGTTAATTTAATAGCTGTTTATGGCGTAGGTGATAAACTGGCTTCAAGAATAATTAAGTTTAGAGAGGCTTTAGGCGGTTTTATAACCATAGATCAAATAGCAGATGTATATGGTTTGAGTCAGCAAACTCAGGAAAATATCAAACAAGCGTTTTATGTTGGTGAAAAACCAGTAATTGAAAAGATTAATATCAATACAGCTTCTGAAGAAGTACTTTCAAGCTTAGTGTATATCAACTATCAGTTAGCATTAAATATAACAGAACATAGAACATTATACGGACAATTTAACAATTTGGAAGATTTAAAAAATGTAGAGGGGTTTCCAGTAGAAAAATTTGAAAGAATTAAAGTATATTTGTTATCCGAAAAAGAAAAACCCGAGTAAATGAACAATTTGTATTTCACAGAAGAACACCAACTATTTCGAGAAAGTTTACAAGAATTCCTAAAAAAGGAAGTTATGCCTCATATAGAAAAATGGGAAGAGACAGGAGTTATTGAGAGATTTATATGGGAGAAATTTGGAGAAATGGGGTATCTGGGAATAGTCTATCCAGAAGAGTATGGTGGATTAGATCTGGATATTTTTTATACCGTAATTTTGTTAGAAGAATTACAAAAAATTAACTCAGGTGGATTTGCAGCTGCAATTTGGGCTCATATGTATTTAGCCATGACGCATTTAAATAAAGAAGCAAATCACGACCTAAAGGAACGCTATTTAGGTCCTAGTAT
>JABSPN010000019.1 GCA_013214425.1 Flavobacteriaceae bacterium
CCTCAGTAGCTTGTTTCTCTAAATCACCAACGATAGCGCCAACGGCCTTATCGATTCCTCTTTTTAAGTCCATTGGGTTGGCTCCAGCTGCTACGTTTTTTAATCCCTCTTTTACGATAGATTGTGCTAAAACAGTCGCAGTTGTTGTACCATCTCCCGCAAGGTCATTAGTTTTTGAAGCTACTTCTTTAACCATTTGAGCTCCCATGTTTTCTAATTCATCTGCTAGCTCAATTTCTTTTGCTACAGAAACTCCGTCTTTCGTTACTGTTGGTCCTCCAAAAGATTTAGAAATGGTTACATTTCTTCCTTTTGGTCCTAATGTCACTTTTACTGCATTGGCTAATGCATCCACACCGCGCTTTAATCCGTCGCGTGCTTCAATGTCAAATTTTATTTCTTTTGCCATGTTTGTGTATTTTTTGTCATTCCCTTTTTTAAGGGAATTTTATTTTTTGTTTTCGTTTTTTATAGATTCCGCAACAAGTGCGAAATGACATGTTTAATTAAATGATTGCTAAGATGTCACTCTCACGCATCATCAAATAGTCTTTTCCTTCGAACTTTAACTCGGTTCCTGAATATTTTCCGTATAGAACAGTGTCTCCTTCTTTAACAGTAAGTGGTTGGTCTTTTGTTCCAGTTCCAATAGCAACAACGGTACCTTTCTGTGGTTTTTCCTTAGCATTGTCTGGAATAATAATTCCTGATGCTGTAGTGGTTTCAGCTGGAGCAGGTTCTACAAGAACTCTGTCTGCCAATGGTTTAATGTTTAAAGCCATTTGTTGAATTATTTTAGTTTTATTTGATTTAAAATTTCATTCTGAAATTGTCAGAAATTGTGCCAATAGGGCTAGACTGACAAACTTTCATATGAGATAAAAAAAGCCAGCAATTTGCTGGCTTATTATATTGTAATCCTTATGATCTGAGATTATTCGTTTTCACCTTCTTCTGGAGTAGTAAGTGGCTCTTCAGTAGTAGTGTTTTCAATAGGTGCAGTGTTGTCATCTATCGCTTCCTGAACTCTACTATTGCTGCTGTTAAAACCTGAAACATTAATTAATAAAATTAACGCTACTAAAACAGTTGCTAATGTCCATGTACTTTTATCAAGGAAGTCAGTAGTTTTTTGAGCTCCACCTATTTGTGTTCCACCACCACCAAACGTTCCAGATAATCCTCCACCTTTAGGATTTTGTACCATAATAACTAATACAAGTAATAAAGAAACTACTATGATTAATACCAACAGAATATTATACATGATTCTATATTTTTATTTATTTAATTTTTTAATCTCCTTAATTCGGTCTGCAAAGAAACTACTTTTTTCTGGATATTTCAAACTTAATATTTTATAAGCTTGAATTGCTTTTTTGTAGTTCTTTTGTTCAAGATAAACTTTAGCCAAAGTTTCGGTCATTAATTGCTCCGGTTTATGCGAATGTTCTTCGGCTAAATTTTTTAATGGAGCTGTTTTTGACGGAGGTTTTATTTTTGGGTTTTTACTTAATAATGAATCGATTAAATCAAACTTTCCAGGCTCTTCTTTCTCTTTTTTAAGCGGCTTGATGATAGTCAATTGCAGCCATTCGTTAAAGGAATGTTTTTCGTTTTTATTGAACTCAAGCGGCTTTCCTATTTCTAAAATATTTTCAGGATCTTCTTCTAAATCTTTTGGGTTTTTAGGTTGAAAAAGATTAGGATCTTGAACAGGTTCGTTTTCAGAAAAATCAGCTTCTTCATAGCCTTTAACAACTTCAGCATCGGTAACGTAGATTTCTCGTAATCTCTTTTCTAAGGCCAGAATTTCATTGGAAATAAAGTTTTGATTAAACGCTTCTGAAGTAATAAAGTCAAACAAAACACTTCTGTCAGTGGTATATGCTGCGGTTATTTTTAACTCCTGATTGTATTGATAGCTATCTTGATTTTTTAAGCCTTTTAAATATAAAGCTTTAGCCGATTGGAAATACGGGAATTTGTTGATAATATTTGTTAAGCCTTCGGTTTGTTTTTCGTTGATAACCTCAGGTTGTTTTAATAGATATGTGAACTCATTTGTAATCATTACCAGTTTGCCAATGAGGCATTAAATATATCTTGAGTGATACGTTCAAATATTTCAGCAAGAGCTGCATCTAGTGTCGAACCTATTAATTGTTCTGTTGCTGGATAATCGTAAAAAAATGAAAAGCTTTTTTCAAAATCGTCATCTTCGTTTTTGCGATTAAAATAGCGAACATTGACACTCATTGTCAATCTGTTTTGCGCTGCGGTTTGTTGGGCTGTAGCAGTCATCGGAGCGATTCTGTATTCTGTGATTTCTCCTTCATAAACTAGATGTCCGCCAGAATTAGTAAGGCTTAAACTTGACTGATTTTGAATAATATCCTGAAGTGCGATGGTAAAATCACGATCAATTCCTGGCTCTACAATAGGGGCATTGTTTTGAAAGAAATTTACCTGAAACGTTTCAACTCCATCAGGAATACTGGCCCCAGTAAAAGAGTACTTTACCGAGCAACTTTGTAATCCAAAGACCACTAAAAAAACAAACCAAATCTGTCTCATGAGTACAAATGTAAAAACATTGTGGATTTAGACGTTATATTTTGCGAATATTTATGATTTGATTACAAATCAAATTGCTTGATTTTTCTGTATAAAGTTCTTTCAGAAATCCCTAATTCTTTGGCTGCAAGCTTACGTTTTCCTTTGTTACGCTCTAGCGCTTTTTTGATTAGTTCTAGCTCTTTCTCATGAATGGAAAGAGTTTCTTCTTCCTGAATTTCTTCGGCAAAATCGTATTTGGCAGTTTCAGTATAAGTTGTCTCTTGTGGAATATGCAAGACTTCTACTTCGCTAGGTTCGCTAAGGGTAGGATTGATGATTTCTTCAGATTCTGGTTCGCTTCTGTAGATCTTCTGTATTAATTCCTGATTTTCTTCCTGAACCTGTTGAGAATTACCACTTCTCATTAATTCTGAAGTTAATTTTTTAAGGTCATTCAAGTCGTTTTTCATATCGAATAAAACCTTGTACAGTATCTCTCTTTCAGTACTAAAATCACTTTCAGATTTTTTATCATCAATTACCTGCGGAAGGTTGTTCCCGATGTTGGGAAGATAGGTTTGTAATGTCGTGGCATTAATCAAACGATCTTGTTCTAATACTGAAACCTGTTCAGCAACATTTCTTAACTGACGAATGTTTCCATTCCATCTATAGCGTAACAAAAGCTGCTTGGCCTGTTCGTCTAATTTCACTGCAGGCATCTTGTATTTTAAAGCAAAATCTGAAGCAAACTTTCTAAAGAGTAGATGAATGTCTTCTCTTCTGTTACGTAAAGGAGGAAGCAAAATCTCAACCGTACTCAAACGATAGTAAAGATCTTCTCTGAATTTTCCTTTTTTGATGGCTTCAAACATATTTACGTTTGTAGCAGCAACAATTCTAACATTGGTTTTTTGTACTTTAGAAGATCCAACTTTGATGAATTCTCCGTTTTCCAAAACACGTAATAATCGCACTTGAGTAGTTAAGGGTAATTCACCAACTTCATCAAGGAAAATAGTTCCGCCATCAGCAACTTCAAAGTAACCACTTCTGGTTTGTGTGGCTCCAGTAAAAGCCCCTTTTTCATGTCCGAATAATTCACTGTCAATAGTTCCTTCAGGAATCGCACCACAGTTTACAGCAATATGTTTTCCATGCTTTCTGTGCGATAAGGCATGAATAATTTTAGGAATACTTTCTTTACCAACACCACTTTCTCCTGTGACAAGTACGGAAATATCGGTTGGAGCTACTTGAATGGCTTTTTCAATAGCTCTATTGAGTTGTGGGTCATTTCCAATGATCCCGAAGCGTTGTTTTATGGCTTGAATTGATTCCATCTAGTGTTGTTAGTTGTTTTCTGAATATCCAACGGCTTCTCCTAAAAGCGTAGCACTGGTACATTCATTTATTTTGACGTTTACAAAATCTCCTGGTTTGTATTGACCGTTTTTGGGGAATACCACCATCGTGTTTTGTGTATTCCTTCCGGCCCAATGCTGATCAGATTTTTTTGATGATTTTTCAATTAACACTTCTTGAATTTTTCCTACATGAAGCTTTAATCTCTGGTGACCAATTTCTTGTTGAAGATTGATCACTTCTTGTAATCTTCTCTTTTTTATTTCTAACGGAATGTCATCTTCCATTTTTCTGGCAGCGAGTGTCCCTGGTCTTTCAGAATAGGCAAACATAAAACCGAAATCATACTTCACATATTTCATCAAATATAATGTGTCCTGATGATCTTCTTCAGTCTCTGTAGGGAAACCAGAAATCATATCTTGAGAAAGTGCCATTTCAGGAACAATCTTATAGATATTATCTACTAATTCCATGTATTCCTTGCGAGTATGTTGTCTGTTCATCAGTTTTAAAACTCTGTCAGAACCACTTTGAACAGGCAAGTGTATGTATTTACAAATGTTTCTATGTTTAGCCATTACGTGTATCACTTCTAAACTCATATCTTGTGGGTTAGATGTAGAAAAACGTATTCTTAGTTTAGGCTGAGCAATAGCCACCATATCTAAAAGCTTCGCAAAATCAACAGCTGTAGCTTTTTGCATTTCAGAAGCATTTTTAAAATCTTTTTTAAGTCCCCCACCATACCACAGGTAACTGTCTACATTTTGTCCAAGAAGCGTTACTTCTTTAAAACCTTTGTCGACTAATTGATTGATTTCTTCAATAACCGATTGCGGATCACGACTTCTTTCTCTACCCCTTGTAAACGGTACTACACAGAACGTACACATGTTATCACAACCTCTGGTAATCGATACAAAAGCAGTGACACCATTAGAATTAAGTCTTACAGGAGCGATATCACCATAGGTTTCTTCTTTAGAAAGAATAACATTCATAGCATTTCTTCCATCATCTACTTCTTTGATTAAGTTAGGGAGATCTTTATAAGCATCTGGTCCCACAACAAGATCGACGATTTTTTCTTCTTCTAAGAATTTATCCTTTAATCTTTCAGCCATACAACCTAAGACTCCTACTTTCATGTTAGGATTGATCTTACGCTTGATATCGTTATATTTTTTTAAACGATTACGAATGGTTTGTTCGGCTTTATCACGAATAGAACAGGTGTTCACTAATACCAAATCGGCATCCTCGAGGTTTTGAGTCGTATTAAAACCTTCTTTCGCCATAATAGAGGCGACTATTTCACTGTCTGAAAAGTTCATTTGACATCCATAGCTTTCAATAAAAAGTTTACGTGTGTTCCCTTCAGTGGCAATAGTTGCTAATTTTTCACCTTGTTTATTTTCGTCTATAATCTTCTCCATTTACTTCTAATGTGTGATTTTGAGTTTGCAAAGATAGTGCTAAAATGTAAATCTGACAAAGTGTCAGATTGGTATTCGTAACAAAATAGTAGTAAATTTATACTAATTAATTAAAAACTACTATGCATATCTCAGAATTAAAAGAAGCAATAGAGCGAAATAATCCATTAGATTTTGGAAAAATATTTGAGAAATCCTTTGAGCTTTTTAAGAAGGTCTGGGCAACATGTTTATTGCATTACCTTCTTCAAATGGTTTTAGTAATACCGTTGTTTTTTGTTTTTTACATCGGATTTGTAGCTTCAATGATTGCTGGTGAGGAAGGTTTTTTTAATGAGTATTTCAATGAAGGTAGATCTGTTTTGGTAATTGTTGGTTTTACATTATTACTGTTAATTGTGATTGTTATAGTAAATGCGATTGTTGTTGCGCTTAATGCAGGTTTTTTAAGAATAGTGAAACAAAAAGATTATGATTTGCCAGAAGAAGAAAACGCTTTCTTTTATTTTTTTAGAAGCGGAATGTTTATGAAGTCAATGGTGTTGTCGTTGGCGATAATCGGAGTTTCCATTTTAGCATCATCATTATGTGTTATTCCCATAATTTATGTAATAGTTCCTATCTATATATCTTACGCAGTATTCGCTTTTAATCCTGATTTAAGTATTAGAGATATTTTAAGTGTGAGTTTCAAGCTAGGAACAAAAAAATGGTTAGTTAGCTTTGGTTTAATTTTCGTGTCCTCGATTTTATCGCAAATAGTAGGATCTTTGATTTGTGGAATAGGGATTTTAGTTACAGCTTCATTTGTTTACTTGCCAGTATATTATATCTACAAAGACACAATCGGTTTTGGTGAAAATGATGAAATCGAAGAAATAGGAGATGGATCTTTCACAAATAATTATACAAATTAAACTACGTTTAAATAGAGTAGATTTTAACCTTATTGCTATAGGTAGGTTCAACATTAAATTTTTTTGATATACTTTTGCAGTCGAAAATTAAATGGAACTATGGCAAAGAATTTAGTGATCGTAGAGTCACCTGCTAAGGCTAAAACGATCGAGAAATTTCTCGGTAAAGATTTTAAAGTTGAATCTAGTTTTGGTCATATTGCAGATTTACCATCAAAGGAATTGGGAGTAGATGTTGAGGGGAGTTTTGAACCGAAGTATGTGGTTTCCAGTGACAAAAAAGCAATCGTTAAGAAGCTTAAAGATTTAGCGAAAAGTGCAGAGGTTGTGTGGTTAGCTTCCGATGAAGATCGAGAAGGAGAAGCAATTGCCTGGCACTTGGCTGAAACACTAAAATTAGATAAGAGTAAAATAAAGCGAATTGTTTTCAATTCGATTACTAAAAGTGCGATCACAAAAGCGATAGAGAATCCAAGAACTATCGATTACAATTTAGTTAATGCTCAACAAGCGAGAAGAGTATTAGATAGATTGGTGGGATATGAATTGTCTCCTGTCTTATGGAGAAAGGTAAAGAGAGGGTTGTCGGCAGGAAGAGTGCAATCAGTATCTGTACGTCTGATAGTCGAAAGGGAAAGAGAGATCCAGGATTTTAAACCTGTTGCTAGTTATAAGGTTGCAGCTGAGTTTAAAACCTCAGGAGGGAAAAAATTCAAAGCTCGTTTACCAAAAGAGTTTGCTACAAAGGAAGAAGCCCAAAGGTTTTTAGAAAAGAATATTCAAGCAGAATTTTCTGTTGCCGATTTAACTCAAAAACCAGCAAAGAAATCTCCTACAGCTCCGTTTACAACTTCTACCTTACAACAAGAAGCATCAAGAAAATTATATTTCTCAGTTAGTAAAACCATGATGATTGCTCAAAGACTTTATGAGCAAGGATTGATTACTTATATGAGAACAGATAGTGTGAATCTTTCTAAAGAAGCTTTAGAGGCTGCAAAAGATGAGATTGAAAATTACTACGGAAAAGAGTATGCGCAGACTAGAAATTATTCCAATAAGTCAAAAGGTGCTCAAGAGGCTCACGAAGCGATTAGACCAACTGATATGGCAAAACATGCAGTTGATTTAGATCGTGATCAATCTAGATTATACGAATTGATTTGGAAAAGAACCATAGCTTCTCAAATGAGTGATGCTCAGCTAGAGAAGACGAGTGTTAAGATTGCTGCTAATTCACATCAGGAGCAATTTGTTGCCAATGGAGAGATGATCAAGTTTGAAGGTTTCCTAAAAGTGTATTTAGAAGGAAATGACAATGAAGAGGAAGAGCAAGAAGGGATGTTGCCTAAAATGGTTAAAGGTGATCTTTTAGACAAGATATCTATTAGTGCAACTCAAAGATTCACAAGGCCTCCTTACCGATATACTGAAGCGTCCTTAGTTAAGAAGTTAGAAGATTTAGGGATTGGTAGACCCTCTACTTATGCGCCAACTATTTCAACTATTCAGAACAGAAATTATGTTGAGAAAGGCCAGGTAGATGGAGAAAAGAGAGCTTATGCTCAATTAATGCTGAAGAATAATGAAGTGTCTGAAACGAAGTTAGAAGAAACAGTTGGTTCTGATAAAGGAAAATTAGTGCCTACAGATATTGGAATGATTGTAAATGATTTCCTTGTCAATAATTTTGAAAACATCCTTGATTATAACTTTACTGCCAAAGTGGAGCAAACATTTGACTTGATTGCTTCAGGAGGTGAAGACTGGAAGAAAATGATGCAGGATTTCTACAAAGATTTCCATCCTCATGTTCAGGAGGTTCAAGAGAATGCTGAGCGTGAAACAGGAGAGCGAATTTTAGGAGTACATCCTGAATCTGGTAAACAGGTTAGTGTTAGATTAGGAAGATATGGGGCGATGGTTCAGATAGGAACTGTTGATGATGAAGAGAAGCCTCAATTTGCCAGTTTAACGGAAGATCAGCATATTGGCACAATTACATTTGAAGAGGCCTTAGATCTGTTTAAATTGCCAAAAACTCTTGGAGAGTTCGAGGGTTCAGAAGTATCGGTTAATAATGGGCGTTTTGGTCCGTATGTAAAGTTTGGGAATAGTTTTGTCTCGCTTCCTAAGGGAGAGAATCCTATGAGTGTTGAATTGGATAGAGCTATTGAACTGATTAAAGAGAAGCAAAAAGCTGATGCGCCAATCTATAATTATGAAGGGCACGAAGTAACCAAAGGCAAAGGAAGATTCGGTCCATTTATTAAATGGAATGGAATGTTTATTAATGTAAACAAGAAATATGACTTTGACAACCTTAGTGATGCAGACATTGTTCAGTTGATTGAAGATAAAAAACAAAAAGAGATAGATAAGCTGGTTGTGAGTTGGGAAGAAGAAGGTATTCGTATAGAAAAGGCCAGATGGGGAAGACACAATATTATTAAAGGTAAGATAAAAGTTGAATTAGCTAAAACGGTAGATGTGTCTAAAATCACTTTAGATAAGGCGAAGGAATTAATAGAAGCAAAATCTCCAAAGAAAAAAACAAAAGCAAAGAAAAAATAAAGCATGTTAAATGAATCTTATTTCTCTCCAGTAGCAGATACCGTATTAGCTCATAATGCACTGCTCTCCAAACAAGCTTTGGGAAACCAAATAAAAGTTCATTCGATTAAAGAAGGATTTCCTGAAGTAGATGAAGAAGTAAGAATTGTAATATTCGGAGTAAAAGAAAACAGAAACGATATTGATTATCAAAATGAAGATTTATCGTTTTCCGAAATAAGAACCTCTCTTTATAGTTTATATCCGGGAAGTTGGTCGTCCAATATTGTTTATCTTGGAGATATTCAATGTGGGAATGAAGTTTCAGACACCTATTATGCTATTAAGGATGTAGTCTCAGGATTGATTTCCAACAACATGATTCCCATAATAATTGGAGGGAGTCAGGATTTAACCTATCCTGTTTATAGGGCTTATGATGAGGTGATCCCTATGGTTAACATTCTAAGCATTGACAGAAGTTTTGATTTTGGAAATGTGAATTCAGAAATAACTAACAAATCCTATTTGTCTAAAATTGTTATTGAAGAACCGAATAACCTATTTAACTACGTTAATCTTGGATACCAGACCTATTTTAATTCTCAAGAAGAAATAGATCTTATTGATAAGCTTTATTTTGATGCCATAAGGCTTGGGGAGATTGCTTCTGATTTGAGGGGGGCTGAACCTTATTTGCGCGACGCCAATATTGTTAGCTTAGATTTAAGCGCAATTAAATCACAGGACCTGGGGATTGATAAGCATAGTACGCCAAATGGCTTCTCAAGTGTTGATGCCTGTTCACTTGCCCGTTATGCAGGTTTGAGTAATAATGTGTCTACTTTTGGGGTGTTTGAATATTCGAATATTAAAAAGTCTAAAACGACAGGGATGTTAATCGCTCAAATCATCTGGTATTTTATAGAAGGGGTTAATTATCGTGTTAAAGATTTTCCAGATGAAAAAATTCCACATCAGAAGTTTATTGTTCTGGTGGATGATCAGGAAATAATATTCTATAAAAGTTTAAAAACTAACCGTTGGTGGGTTCAATTGCCCAATTCTGCTTCAGATAATAATAAAATAGAAAAACTGACGTTATTATCTTGCAAGGAGGCAGATTATAAGATGGCTTGTAACCAAGAAATCCCTGAGAATTATTTCAAAGCACTTCAAAAAGCCTTGATTTAGCGGGATTTTGAGGATTCTATCGATGAATTGCAAAAAAACCAGACGAAATACAAATTTGTTTAAGTGTTTTTTAAAGTTTTTTTAGGGAAAAATTGTTTTTTTCGAAATATATAGATATGTTTACGGCCTTAAAGCATTTAAAATATTTTTAAATATCGAGTTTCTATGAAGAAGTTTGTTTTATTAGCATTAGTTGCAGTTGTACTTTATAGTTGTGGGAAAAAAGGAAATGATAGAGGAGAGCTTGTTGGTGTTAAAGGTAAAAAATGGCATCCTGAAAAGCCATATGGTATGACTAGAGTTCCCGGTGGAGCTTTTATCATGGGTAAATCAGATGATGATAGACCTGCACTACAAGATGCACCTACTAAGACTGTTACTGTTCGTTCATTTTATATGGATGAAACAGAAATCACAAACAGTGAGTACAGGCAATTTGTATTTTGGGTACGTGACTCGATTATTAGAACGCGTTTAGCAATTTTAGCAGATGAATTAGGTGAAACTGATCCAACTGCTGAAGGGACTATTGCCGAATTTGCATTTAAAGACGCAGATACTACTGAGATATCTGTTTGGGATCAATACATGTATGATAACTATTATAGTTTAATGGATGGTTATGAAGGAAGAAAGTTAAACAAAGATGTAGATCTTGTTTTAGATACTAATGAATTCCCTGATGAGTACTATGCTGAGGTAATGGATACTATGTATCTTCCTATTGAAGAATCATATAATGGACAAAGAACTTGGGATGTTTCTAAGTTTGTGTTCAGATACAAGTGGTTAGATATTGAAGCAGCAGCATATGCTAAAAATAAAGGAAAGAGAAGAAGAGATTTTATTCAAACTGATACAGTAGCGGTATATCCAGATACTACTGTATGGATTAGAGATTTTGCTTATTCGTATAATGAACCAATGCATAACGATTACTTCTGGCATGAGGCTTATGGGCCATACCCAGTCGTTGGAGTTAGTTGGCAACAAGCTAAAGCTTTCTGTGAGTGGAGATGGTTATACAAAAACGGATACCAAAAATCTAAAAAGAGACAAAACGTAAATAGATTCAGATTGCCTACAGAAGCAGAATGGGAGTATGCAGCAAGAGGTGGGTTGTCATCAGGAGCATTCCCTTGGGGAGGACCTTATGCTAAAAACGATAGAGGTTGTTTTATGGCAAACTTCAAGCCATTAAGAGGTGATTATGCAGCAGATCAAGCCCTTTATACTGTTGAAGCCGATGCTTTTGAGCCAAATGATTATAATCTTTATAACATGGCAGGAAACGTATCTGAATGGACAGAATCATCGTATGACCCAGGTTCATACGAGTACATGTCAACCATGAACCCAAATGTTAACGATAAAACCAATAAGCGTAGAGTAACTCGTGGAGGATCTTGGAAAGATGTTGCATACTTTTTACAAGTAAGTACCCGAGACTACGAGTATGCAGATTCTGCAAGAAGTTACATTGGATTTAGAACTGTTCAGGATTACTTAGGTACTGAAGTTACAAAAAATCAATACGGTAAGAGATAACCCAAAGATACTGGGTTACTTTTCTCGTGTTTTTATCGTATAGAAAAAACCAACTATTTAGAATATTAATTATAACTTAACTAAAACTATTTTATTATGGCACAATCAAGAGGATTTAAGAAGTTTATGGCAATGGCTTACGGTATCGGAGCTGCAATCGTAATCTTAGGAGCACTTTTCAAATTAATGCACTGGCCTTTCGCATCATTAATGCTTATCGTTGGATTAGGTACTGAGGCATTTATTTTCTTTTTATCAGCATTCGAACCAGTACACGAAGATTTAGATTGGACTTTAGTTTACCCTGAATTATCTGGAGGTCAATCATCAGGTAAAAAAGGTAAAGAAGCTAACCCAGCTGAAGCTCAAAGTCTACTATCTCAAAAATTAGATGACATGTTAAAAGAAGCTAAATTAGACGCAAGTTTAATGTCTAGCTTAAGCACAAGCATCCAAAACTTTAAAGGAGCTGCTGACAACATTCAGCCTGCTGTTGATTCAATAGCTGCAACTAAGAAATATAGTGAGCAATTATCGTTAGCTGCTGGACAGATGGAATCATTGAACTCTTTGTACAAAGTTCAAATGGAGTCTGCAACTCGTCAAGCTGAAGTAAACAAAGCTGTTGTAGAGAACGCAGAGCAACTACAAACGCAAATGGCTTCTTTAGCTTCTAACTTATCTTCATTAAATGGAGTTTATGGTGGAATGTTATCAGCTATGTCTACTAAATAATAGTTATTTTAAACTATAGTATCAAACGAATATTAATTTTAAAAAAAACTATTAAATTATGGCTAGTGGAAAACTATCTCCAAGGCAGAAGATGATTAACCTGATGTATTTAGTACTAATTGCGATGTTAGCACTAAACATGTCAAAAGAGGTTTTGACTGCTTTTGGAATCATGAACGATAAATTAGAGAACAATAATTCGGCTGCAATTGCACTTAATGATGGCGTAATGTCTAATCTTCAGAAGAAAGCCGATGAACAACCAGATCAATTTAGAACAATTTTATCTAGAGCTGAAAACATGACTGCTACCTCTAAGAAATTATATGATTTCTTAGATGTTACAAAGGCAGATTTGTTAAAGAAATATAAGAAAGATGAAAATGGTAAACTTCCTTATGAAATAATGGATAAGGGGGATAAAATTGATGAAACTTGGTTTCAAGGTGATAAAATTACTCCTGTAGGAAAGAAATTTGTTAATGCTGTTGATAAATACAGAACTGACATGTTAGCTCATTTAGGAGAAGATAATAAAAGAATTGCAGAAGAAATTAAATCCTTCTTTAATACAGATAAAGTTAAAGCGAAGGATGGGGCTAACAAAACATGGTTAGATTATAATTTTAAGGGATTCCCTATTATTGCATCCATTGCAAAAATGAGTTCAATGCAAGCAGATATTAAATCTATTGAAAATAAAATTTTGTCTAGTTTACTTTCTGGTCAACAAGATATCATGTTATCGTTCAATAATTATGAAGCCTTAGTAATTCCTGAAAAACCTGCTTTCTTCAATGGAGAAAAATTTAAAGGTAAAATGATTCTTGCAAGAACAGATGAATCTACAAAACCCAATAAAGTAATACTTAATGGTGAAGAATTAAGCCCTGAAACTTTTAAAAGAGGAGGAGTGGTTTTAGAATTCCCAGCAGGAAGTGTAGGAGAGCAAAAATTAGAAGGAGAATTCGTTTTCCTTGAAAATGGAAAAGAAATTGAGGTGCCTATAAAAAGTAGCTACGCTGTTATTCCAAAACCAAACTCTGCAACTATTGCTGCCGATAAAATGAATGTTGTTTACCGTGGTGTAGACAACCCAATGACAATTTCTTTTGCGGGTGTTTCAGATAACAAAGTTAATGCAACTGCACCTGGTTTAAAAAGAACAGGAAACGGTAAATATTCAATGAAACCTCAAAAAGGAAGAACTGTAACAATTAAAGTTACGGGTACTTTAAATGATGGAACTAAAGTTTCTGATGGAGCAGAGTTCAGAATTAAAGGATTACCAAAGCCTGTAGGAAAAGCTAGAGGTCAAGACGGATATACTAAAATGTCTAAGTCAGGAGTTCAAAAAGCTACAGTATCTGCTAGTTTTGGAGATGACTTCGATTTCAACTTACCATTAAAAGTTAAGTCTTTCAAATTTAAAGTTCCAGGACAACCAACAATTGAGTGTTCAGGGACTAAATTAAACTCAAGAGCTAAATCTGCTTTAGGAAGAGCTAAGAGAGGATCTACTGTAACGATCTTCGATATCAAGTGTTCTGCTCCTTCAGCGCCTGGTGTAACTGTTAAAGAACCATCGCCAGTTACTATTGAGATAACAAGCTAATTGTAGATTAGAAAAATAGATAAACATGAATTGGAGAAATTTTTTATTAATAGGTTTGTTTTTGATCACTTCAAATTCGTTTTCACAAATCAATCTTTTGAACGCCAAAGATCCAGATGAGATCGGTGTAAAAACTCAAGAACAAATTGATGCCGATAATGATCACCCATTAGAATATGGTTACGTCGATACAAGAGACGTATTATGGGCAAAAATGACATGGGAAAGAATCGTTCTTGATGAAAGAGTAAATTTCCCACTTTACTACCCAATTGATACTTCATTTGTTGGGCAGGAAAGAAGATCGCTTTATGATGTGATCATGAAGTCACTTAAAAAAGGTGATATCGAAAAAGTATATGCAGATTCTTACTTTACTGAAGAGAGAACTTTAGAAGATTTAGAGGCGTCTCTTAAGAAAGTAGATACATTAGACGCAGGTTACGAGCAATTAAATGCTGGTGAAGAATTATCAGACGAGTATATCGAAACTCGTATTTTAAATGCTGCTGATGTTGCTGAATTTAGAATAAAAGGATACTGGTACTTCGATAAAAGACAAGGAGAGTTAAAATACAGGCTTATTGCATTATGTCCTGTTGCTCCTGATGTTAACTTTATCGATTCAGAAACGCCTGACTTAGTTGAATTATTTTGGATTTTCTATCCAGATGTAAGAGAAGTTTTAAACTCTTGGAAATCGTTTAACAATAAGAACAGTGCCAACCCAATATCCTTTGATCATCTCCTCAATTCCAGAAGGTTTAGTGGAGTCATTTACAAGGAAGAAAATGTCTATCAAGATAGATTAGTTAATGAATACATTAACGAAAATGCATTAATGCAATTATTAGAATCAGATCGAATCAGAGAGAAAATCAGAGATTTCGAGATGGATCAATGGAACTATTAAAAAATAAATTTCTCCAATTTATATAGTATAAAACTCTCGCTTCTTGCGAGAGTTTTTATTTTTGAAGTATGCTGGATTATATAGTAGTTGGTTTAGGTTTAGCGGGTATTTCCTTTTGCGAACAATTGGAAAGAAACGGTAAGTCTTTTGTTGTTTTTGAAGATCAAAGTCAGTTTTCTTCTCAAGTGGCTGGTGGTTTGTACAATCCGGTGATTCTTAAAAGATTCACACTGGCCTGGGAGGCCAAGCCTCAATTTGACAAAGCCATCCCTTTTTATGCTGAAATAGAATCTAAACTACAAACTAGAGTTGATGAGAAAATAGCTGTACACCGTAAATTCTCCTCTATTGAAGAACAGAACAATTGGTTTCTCGCAGCAGATAAACCTGGGCTTAGTGAGTTTCTGGATGTGACAATTAAGTCTAATCATAATGATGCCTTATTAGCCGATCATGGGCTAGGTGAAGTTAAGTTTACGGGTAGAATATTGGTTAAAAAACTAATTCGTGAGTATAAATGCTATTTAAACGAGCGTTATAAAGCCGAATCATTTGATCATGATGATTTAGGTATCAAAAATGATTTTGTTAATTACAAAGGCTTAAAATCAAGAAAAATTGTTTTTTGTGAAGGTTTTGGACTAAAACAAAATCCGTTTTTTAATTTTTTACCCTTAAACGGAACAAAAGGAGAGCTTTTAACCATAAAAGCCCCTGATCTGAAATTAGAAAAGGTGCTTAAATCTTCAGTATTCTTGATTCCTTTGGGCGAAGATCTTTACACTGTAGGTGCTACCTACAATTGGGACGATAAAACGAATAGTACAACTGAAGAAGCTAAAGTTGAATTATTAGAGAAACTCGCGACATTGATTCAGTGTGATTATGAAATAGTAAAGCAATCGGCTGGTATAAGACCAACAGTAATTGATAGAAGACCATTGGTGGGTTCTCATCCTAACCATCCTCATTTGGCTGTACTGAATGGCTTGGGTACTCGAGGTGTGATGTTAGCTCCTACAATTTCAGAAGCATTGTATGATTATCTTGAAAATGACATTCCTTTAAATATCGAAATTGATATCAAAAGATTTCAGTAGAAAAACGATTAAGGTTTCTTTTGATACTTTTTGTCATAATGCACAAAACCATTAATCCAAATATTTCTTGAAAGCCGGGCAATTATTGGTAAAAAGAAAAGTAACACTGCAACAATACTTAAAAAACAGGCCATCATTCCAAAGTTGAGAAAGACAGCTGTGATAATAAAAGTAATGACAGCAAATACTATCCCAACACCATAGCTTACCTACATAGATCCATAAAAAAATGACGGCTCAATTTGGTATACTAATTTGCAATTAGAACAGGATTTGTTCATTTCCAAGATGTGCATAATACTGCTATACGCACTAGAGAATTTGTACATACTTTCTTCCTGACATCTTGGACATTTTCCTTTTAAAACACTGTGGATTTTGGTTCCTTTTTTCAATGTAGGGATAGAATTTTTATTACAGTACAAATTTAAGCATCTTTGCAGTTATAATCTTGTTTGGATATGTTAAACATTCACAATCTTTCTATTTCTTTTGGCGGAGAATATTTATTTGAAGAAATCTCATTTAAACTGACTGCTGGAGATCGAATTGGGCTTATTGGAAAAAATGGAGCAGGGAAATCGACAATGCTAAGAATTATCTCCAAAGAACAGGAAGCCGATTCAGGAACTATCGCTACCGATAAAGAAATTAAAGTTGGATTTTTAAAACAGGATATCGATTTTGTTAAAGGAAGAACCGTATTAGAAGAATCCTATGAAGCTTTTTCAGAGATAAAAAAGTTAGAGTTTAAAATCAATGAGATTAATAATGAACTCGCCGAACGAACAGATTATGAGAGTGAATTTTACAATCAGTTAATGATTGATCTGAATGAACTCACTCATCAGTTTGAAATACACGGAGGATACAATTACCAAGGAACTACAGAACGTATTTTACAAGGATTAGGCTTTAAACGTGAAGATTTTAATGAGCTGACTGATACCTTCTCCGGAGGTTGGCGTATGCGTATTGAATTGGCAAAGCTATTACTTCAGAATAATGATATTTTATTGCTCGATGAGCCGACGAACCACCTGGATATTGAATCGATTATCTGGTTGGAAAAATTCCTAAAAAACTATCCAGGAGCCGTAGTGATTGTTTCTCACGACAAAATGTTTTTGGATAATGTGACGAACAGGACTATTGAGATTTCCCTCGGAAGAATTTACGATTACAACAAACCCTATTCCAAATATCTGGTTTTAAGAGAAGAGATTAGAACGCAGCAATTGGCCTCTCAAAAAAATCAGGAGAAACAAATTCAGCATACAGAAAAACTGATAGAAAAGTTCAAAGCAAAAGCAACCAAGGCTTCGATGGCGCAATCGCTAATGAAAAAACTAGATAAGATTGAACGCATTGAAGTAGATGAAGATGATAACGCCGTAATGAATGTGAGTTTTCCGCTTTCTGTTCAACCGGGTAAAGTGGTGATAGAAGCATCAAATATTGTTAAGAGCTACGGAGAGAAACATGTCTTGTCGGGATTGGATTTATTTGTTCAAAGAAATGATAAGATTGCTTTTGTTGGTCAGAACGGACAAGGGAAATCGACCTTAGCCAAAATCATTGTTGGAGAAATAGAACATGAAGGAAACTTAAAACTTGGACACAATGTTCAGCTAGGATATTTTGCACAGAATCAAGCCGAATATTTAGACGGTGAAAAAACCGTTCTGGATACGATGATTGATGAAGCTAATGACACGAATCGTATTAAGGTCCGTGATATGTTGGGAGCATTTTTATTTAGAGGCGATGAAGTTGAAAAAAAAGTAAAAGTACTCTCAGGAGGAGAGAGAAATCGTTTGGCCTTGTGTAAAATGCTGTTGAATCCGTTTAACGTGCTCATTATGGATGAGCCTACGAATCACTTGGATATAAAGTCTAAAAATGTTTTAAAACAGGCTTTGATGAATTTTGAAGGCACTTTAATCTTAGTGTCACACGATAGGGATTTTCTTCAGGGATTATCCAATAAAGTGTATGAGTTCAGGAATAAAACACTGAAAGAATATTTAGGCGATATTAATTACTTCTTGGAAGAGCGTCAGGCCCAAGATTTAAGAGAGGTAGAGAAGCGAGATAAAGAGATAACAAGCGTTGATAAAAAATCAAAAAATCTTTCTTACAAAGAGCAGAAGAAATTAAAGAGTTTAAAGAACAAGCTCAGT
>JABSPN010000190.1 GCA_013214425.1 Flavobacteriaceae bacterium
CTTCTTTATCCATTCATTGATAGTTGTTGGTGCAATACCGTAAGCTTTACCTAGTTGATACTTATTTAGTTTTCCTGTGGTAAGTTCGGCTAAAATTTTGAGTTTAAACGATTCAGAATACCGTCTAATTAATTTGTCATTTTTATACATTTTATACAAACCGTAGGGCTTAGTATTTATGTTTTAATCCTGTTTCCTTTTTTATCTCTTCCCATTTTTCTTTGTCAAACTTCTTTGAATTTTTAAAGTTCTCTTTTGTTTCTTCATCAGTCATTAATGAAAAATCTACATCATCACTTTTTAAATAGAAATGAGCGGTTTCAATATTTTCAAATTCTCTCAAATCATCTAGCAGTTCATTCGAGTACGGACTCTGAATAGAGAGGTGTTTTAAATTTTTCATTGTCTTTAAACAGTCTGGAAATCTTTGAATTTCTCCACCAATTCTTAATTCTTTCAGATTTTCACAATCACAAATTGATTTAGGTATTTCGGCTATGTTGTTATCTAAAAGGTTAAGGACTTCAAGACTTTCCAATTTATTTAGACCGTCTGGTATTGTCGAAATTTGTTGTCCATTTAGGTCAATTATCTTGACGTTTGGCAATTCCATTATTTCCAAAGGGAAACTCGTTATTCTAGTCTGATATGGGTTGATTTTAATTATTTCTGCTGACTCAGAATTCTTTAAGGCTCTATTGATTGAATTAAATTCACCTGTCGTTTCTAGTTCTTTGGTTCTTTGAAGGTCTTTGTTTGCATAAAGGACATTGATAAATATTAAAGGCAGTATCAAAGATGCAAATACCGATGGAACTATATATTTCACGTTATTTCCCGAAACCTTATTTCTTCTAGCCTTTTTTACAATTATGAATGAAATAATGATGAACGAAATAATTAAAATTCCCACAATTGGAAAGCCAATGCTATTTAAGATTTCACTTTCAACACCAAAAGTGTGACCTAAAACAGAATAGCTTCTTGAGTCGTCAAAATCAGACTGGAACAAGAAGATTCCAAGAAATGAGAGATGAGATAAAATGATTAGCAATGAACTCTTGTTTTCGTTTTTCGCTAGGTAGTTCATAGAATAGAATTGAACTATTAAATGACTTATTCCAAATAGCAAAGCACTTCCTATTCCAAGAAAGAAAAGCCAACCCAAAATAGAAAGTCTTGCACCGATTCCAATCGATACAACTAATGTCAATAATATGGCTTGTGTCGTTTTATTCATATTAAGACCAACGGTTTGTGTAAAATGCGTTTTAATGCATTTTTACATAGTGTTGTAGCTCGTTTAATTTATCAATCGCTCATTTCTTCAATTTCAGGTATTAATAACCTATCTATTGGAATCCAACTGGGATTAACTATTACATAATCTCCATTACAGTATAGGTGAGATTCAATTTCTCCTTTATCAACATCTTTTGCATCAATTGATTTTAATATTCCTGAAATTTCAATAGGCCTAAAGTGATTACTGGTTGTCCAGCCTGGCATTTGATTCATGTTTTCTACAAACAAGTCAGTTCCACGATAATGAAACCACCATTGACCATTCGTACTTCTAGCTTGTCCTCTTAACTTGACTGTATCGTTAAGCATATCTTCAAGGTGTCGAAATCTTGGTTCTGTATTTTCAACATAATAGGAGATTTTATTTTCTGATTTTTTGACTAAACCGTAAACCTCTACTTGTTTACCCAAATCATCTTTTTTCCATTTTTGTCCTCCTATTAACTCAAGTTTCCAATTTTGTCCAATTATATGTGGGATATTATTTATGTTTTTGGCAACACCTAAAATAAGAGCCTCTCGGTCTAAGAAGTCTGATGGATTTATTGAAATACCTTCAATTATTTCTCCAGAAATAACTACCAGTTCGTTTTTAAAATAAAAACCAGATGTTTGAATCAAAACATTAGCTTCTTTATATGCTTCATGCGGTATTCCAACATATTTGCCCGTTTCGTAAACTCTGAATCTATATGTTTTACCAGTTTTAATTTCAGGTAATGAACCTTCTCCGAAATTACCCCAATATGGTCTAATTGGTATTTCAATTAATTTTTGATTTGAAAAGTCATTTATCGTTTGAATTAAAAGGTTCGGTCCACCTTCGTATCCTTTATAAGGCCCTTCAATTATTTTTCCTTCTACTGTAACAGTAGCGCCAAGTTTAACTCCTAATTCACCAACAATTTCAAAACGTTTCTGAGTATCTGTAATTGAGATAGGTTTTATGGTATCTTGAGGGTATACGATATTAGAAATTAGTAGTAGGAAGCAAATTGATATTTTATACATAATTCTTTATTTAATAATGAGCTACAACGTTTAGGCTATGGTTAGTAAGGGAATTAAAAGTAATGAATTTCCGATTAAGCACTTAGCCAAAACAAAGAACAGGACTTTCATTTAATCTATATATGCGATATTGGCTATACACCCTGTTGGCACACGTTTGTTATTTTTCCATTTTAACTCTTTAAAAGTCAGCCGAATTATTCAATTCAGCTTCATTTTTTCTAAGTCGGTTTTATTGTTTTCAACCATTATGAATACAAAGTCCCAAATATCCCGAGTAATGGCTATGCGTCCATTTGCTGATTTTACATTTATCCATATTTCGTCAATCATCTAATTAGTGCCGTAAGAGTCAAATCCGAGTCGGTCAATTACCATTCATCAACAGCAGGGGTATAGCTGTAATCTGGAAACTGGGTCTGAAGTTCAGCAACCATTAGTTTGGCGTCTTCTAGTTCCAGTTCGGTGATGAAAACGAGGAGGTCGGCATCTTCTTCTTCATCTTCGCCGCCAAAGTAGTGCTCGCTGAGTTGGAGGTACAAGGTACCGTCTTCATTGAGGTCGAAATCAGAAAGGTAGGGCTCGCCAATGGCGTTGTCCATTTCGTTGGTAGTAATATACTCTTTCAGGGAGGTGGACAAAGAGGCTGCTTCGCCGGCATCAATGGGCCTGTTGGGATTGGTAACTGATATGGTGGTTCCGAAATCGCTCATGGTTTATTGGTAATTGCGTACGGGGGTTAGTTTATATTCAGGATGATTAGCGTGATAGTTATGCCAACGCCTGAACATAGCTACAATTCGTTCATCCAATTGCTCAGATTCAATGAAATAAAGCCAATCAAATGGAGTGAATGGAATCCAGATAAACCCTTTACCTCTGTATTCGACGATTTGTGGCAACCCAAAATCATCATGCGATTTATCGGAATTCATTTGCCATTTGCCACCGAAATGCCACAAAAAAGCCGTGCCAAAGTAAGCTCCACAAGTATCATTCAGTTCTTTGCTGTTCATGTTGATATGTGCAGGTTCTTCGAAATGTTTTTCAAAAAACTGTTGAACAAGGTCTATTTCCTTATTGGAGTATTGAAAAATATCGAGCTTCAAATGTTTTTTAAGCCCATCCATTAATTCCTCTCTGGAATCCATAAACTCGGTATATACATCTTTAATGATCATAACAGCTTATTTGACGTGAACTATGAATTGGAATTTATCGCTTGCAATTTCCAATTCCTTTAACTCCCTTGCAACTAATATAAGAAAGTTTTCATCAACCGAATAACTGTCAGTCGACTTTTTCTTTTTCAATCCAAGTTTTTCCCTAATCACTTTTTAATGTCTGCCAACGGTTGGTGTATGGTGCGTATGCATCCTGGAGGGTGCATATGCATTATACATAGTGTTGTTAAATCGTTTTTTTTATTCAATTTCGTTTCTAATTTCATTCCCCCAGTAATAGGCAAAATTATCAGCATAGTTTTCTGCTCTTTGTTTTTTATAACTCGAACTCCAATACCTCTTATAAACACTATCCACTTGATGCCCAATTTCATGAAGAAGTAAACCTTCTAAATAATATCTCTTAATTTTTTCTTCTGTCCATTTTAAAATCCAATTTCCATTCGAGTGGATTAATTCAGGCTCGTATGCCGAATACCATTTCAATGTTTTATTAGATGGTTTTTTATTTCCAAATTCCATTTTTAAATCAGTCGGAAATGGATATAATACAATTAAATTCACTCCGCTACCACAAATGAAACATCCTTGGAAACTCCCTTCTTTTTCATACTCCTTATTGGTCATTTTTCTTAACCATATATGAGTAAGGTTTTCGGTATGTTCCGAAGGTAGTTTATTTAGAAATTCTTTTATTTCGTCAACTGTTACCGGGAAATATAAATCCCTTGAGGACTTATCCACTATAAAAATTGGTGTTTCTTCGTTTTCACTTGGTGCCGAAAAGTTATGTTGTCGTTTGAAAATGTTATCAGCAAGTTTTGGTCTTTTTCTTCCACCTTTAACGTCTCCGAATTTTCGGCTTTTTTTCCATGCAGTTTCTTTTCGGGTCTGTTTCATTTGGTTTCTATTCTAATGTTTTACATGTTGTTGGGTTTAGTTATTCTTCCAATTTCAATTTTGACCAACTATTCCATTTGTTTTCAAAGTCCATATGCGTTAGTCCTAACAATTTAGCAATTCTGAATGAGGAGAGAGGAGTCATTGCTTTGCATACTTGTCTATTATCATAGCCATTTAATGATTCTTTGCAATTAAACTTGTCTGCACTTACATCATCCAAAATAAAATTATAATCATATCCATCCACAGCAATATTGCCAAGACAGAGATTAGACTTATCTGTACTAAACACAATAGTAGTTGTATCCTCCTTAGTAACAAGAACTATATAAGAAGTTGGAATTACCGATTCGCCAGCCAAATTATACATCTCGGCAATTGTATCATATCGAATAACTATTTTTGAACCATAAGGGACATATGCGTTTAGAGAACTAAATTCAGTCGTGTCTATTTTATTACCTTGAGAATCCAATAGGTTAAACCACAGGTCAAATTCCCATGATGGCTGAGCATAGCAGTTTCCATAAAGCAAAAAGATTATGATTAATATTTTTTTCATGTTACGTAAAGTAATTAGTATGTTTCATAGCTCATTTCTTTAATTACAACAGTTTTAACTATATTTTCTTTCATCAATTCAATCATTATTAGATTATTCGGAAGTAAGTCATTACTAACAAAATGATGTTCGTTTGAATGGTATTTCAAATAGGTATCGTAGAATTGGTCTTTTATTAAAGAATACTTGGATATCAGTTTGTCAATTTCTTTAGAATCAATCTCTTTTTTAAGATGAATGATAAAACCATTTGTTAGATTCTCTGAGAAAGATTGCGGAACACCCATGTAAGCAACTTTAGGAATATTTCTTATTTCGTTATACATAGAATCTCTATTCTGGAATGGTGTTTCGCCCTCTTTTTTCAGCCAAAACGTATAGATTAAAATATCTTCAATACCTCCATAGCCTTCTTTACTATAGGTTAGGTTCTTGTCTGCTTTTTTTATTCTGATGGAATCCCGAAAATCAGCAGCAATTAACAGATTGTATTTTGCATTGAGCGTTTTTAGTAAAGAATCTACGTTGCTACCTCCTTCAAATTTTATTACAGTATATTTTCTTTGAAAATTAAGTGAAGTTTTAATTCCATTGGAAACATAGAATTCCTCATGTTCATTGAGCATGTTCAATCGAATATCCGTTGATAAATTGACAGAATCTACTCTTAATATAGGGAAATCAGGGTGATGAATTTTAAAAGAAGCTTTTTTTTCTGTGTCGTATTCTCCTGAATACTCAAAGACATATCCTTTATTATATTCAGAATAATTGTTGTACCGTCTATCTAACTGTAATGTATCATTACCATTTGCAATAACCAAGGGTAGATTTTTTGGTGTATTTGTTTCAGATAGAAATTGAACTTGCACAGTGATGTGAGTTTCTTCTTGTGAATGACATATCGAATTAAAAAAGACCTGCAGTACAACTATCGTTCTAAGTAATTTCATTCTTATTTAATTAAACCCAACGTTTTGGCTAAGCTGCGTTTTAATGCAGTTTAGGTGTTGTGCCTGTTGCACAACTTTTCACTAAAGATAGTATTCTAAATTGAATTGCGGGTTATTATTTTATATCTTTAGTTATGCAAGGCAAGAAAATATATCAAGAAAAATTATTCACGACTTTTCGCTTGAGTGATCGAGTTCCAGAGTCCAATTTTTACAGGCGATTAAAAGGTGTTTTAGACTTAGATTACCTTTATGAATCTACCAAGCCATATTACGGTTCAAGCGGTCAAAAGAGTATCGATCCTGTTGTGTTCTTTAAACTATGTTTAGTTGGTTATTTGGAGAACATCAT